>JABXKD010000060.1 GCA_013375475.1 Promethearchaeota archaeon | reverse complement strand
ATTACATTCAATGATAACAAAAAGGGAATAAAATGACACAACAAATTGTAAAAAAGAAAAAAGAAGGAAGTAAAGATTGGGAGCCAAAAATTATCGCATTTTTGTGTAATTGGTGTTCCTACGCCGGAGCAGATTTAGCAGGAGTGAGTAGGATTCAATATCCACCGAATATTAGGATCGTGAGAGTTCCGTGCTCGGGAAGGATCAACGCTTATTTTATCATAAAAAGTTTAACTGACGGTTGGGATGGGGTTCTCATTTCTGGGTGTCATCCAGGGGATTGTCACTACATTAGCGGAAACTTGGTTGCTCGAAGGAGATTTGCGATATTAAAAGAACTTTTAGAGTTTTTCGGCATCGAACCGGGGAGAGTTAACTTTATGTGGGCTTCTGCCGCGGAAGGCGAGCGTTTTGCGGTTCTTGTTAGGAAAGCGACAGAAATTGTTAAAAAATTGGGCCCAAACAAAAAATTTGAAAAGAAATGGTGAAGATAATGGGACTTAAGACAGAAAATAAAGAAATTGAGACTAATTTAAGGGAAATCGCGAGAGGCTTACTGAAGGAAAAAAAAGTCGATGTGATTATTGGCTATAAAAAAGGGACTCTACCCTTGCTCTCCCAACCGATTATAATCGACAATGAAAAGGATGTCGACAAACTAGTTTGGAATAATATGTGCTACGTCAATTTAGCTAAGTATTTAGTACCCAGGATTCCGAGGTTTGTAGATCCCGAAAAAGGCAACTTAAAGGTAGGAGTCGTTTCTAAAGGTTGTGTAGGAAGAGCCTTAATTCACCTAGCTTCAGAAAATAAGATTAATTTAGACGAGATAAAGATAATTGGAATTCCATGTAACGGAGTTGTTAACAGACAAAGGATTGAGATGGATATCGGAGAGAAAGAAATTCTTGAAGTCTCCGTATCGGGGAATAATATAATTGTGAAAGGAAAGAATTTTGAAAAGGAGTTTCCATTCGATGAATACATGAATAATTTATGCAAAGGATGCAAAATTCGAAAACCTCCTCTTGTTTCTAAAGTGTCTGATTTATGCGTTGGCGAATGTGAAGAATACTCGAACATTGTGGACGAGTTTACCGATATTGAAGAGTTTGATTCGAAAACTCCCGAAGAAAAATGGGAACACATTTCAGAAGCGTTAAGCGTGTGTACCAGGTGTTATGCATGTAGAGAGGCTTGTCCGATGTGTTACTGTAATCTTTGTTTTGTTGATCAAAATAAACCGGTTTGGTTTGGAAAAACAACCGACTTACCAGATATAATCGTCTATCATTTAATTCGGGCAATGCACATGGCAGGAAGATGTGTTGCGTGTGGTGCATGCTCGTTGGTTTGCCCTATGGGTATTGATTTAAATATTATTAATAGAAAGTTAGAAAAAATCGTTAAAGAACGATTCGATTTCACTTCAGGCCTCGATCCGGACGCGCTACCACCCATGGTAGATTTCAAGATGGAAGATGCCCAAGAATTTATGCTAGAAGAGGATTAAAAGAAGTGGTTAAGATATGGTAGAAAAAATATTGAATAAAAATGACATTGATAAGCTATATAACGAGCTTAAAAAAGAATATAAATTTTACGCTCCTACTAAAGAAAAAGGTAACATCGCTTTCAAGAAAGTTTCTAATGCAGAAGAAATCGAATTAGACTTTCTTAATTCAAAAGTTCCTCCTAAGGATGTATTGTTTCCACAGAAAGAAACTATTTTTGAATATAAATACGAAGGGAAAGACGTAATTATCGAGGAAAGAAAAGACTTGGAGGACAAGATTCTAATTTTCGGAGTTCGTCCTTGCGATGTCTATAGTTTTAAACTGCTGGAGGACTTTTTTGGTTCCGGTGACTTTCAAGACGATGTGTTTTTGAAAAAAAGGGAAAACGCAACTATTATCGGACTCGGATGTAATACTCCTAGACAGTCCTGTTTTTGTACGTCTGTAGGAGGACATCCTTTCCAGAAAGAAAGTACAGATGTATTCTTATCTGATTTAGGAGATACATACTTAGTAGAAGCAATCAGCGATAAAGGAAAAATCCTTGTTTCTAAATTAGCTTGGCTTTCTGACGCTAAAAAAGCAGATATAGAAAAATCTAAAGAATTAGCAAAAAAAGCGGAAGAATCGTTTACAACCCAGTTTGATTTTGATTTAGTCACTAAGGTATTGGATGAGAATTTCGAGAATCCCGTCTGGCAAGAAATTAGCGAAAATTGCATTGGATGTAGTTCTTGTACTTTTCTGTGCCCTACTTGTACGTGTTTTGATGTTATTGACGAAAACGACGAATACAATAACCGAGGAAGGCGTATAAGGATTTGGGACACTTGTCAATCGTGCCTTTATACCCTTGAAACGAGCGGTCACAACCCTCGCCCGGAAAAAATACAAAGGTGTAGAAACCGGATAATGCACAAGTTTAGCTATTACCCTTCGAATTACGATTGCTTAGGGTGCGTAGGTTGCGGGAGATGTATTATCGCCTGCCCTGTTAATAACGAACTTCGATTAATAATTGACAAAATACTCGAAATTGAAGAGGGTGAGAAATCGAGTGCCTAACCCATATATTCCAATACTAACGAAAGTAAAATCTATTTTTTCAGAAAATAAGGTTAAAGACATTAAAACTATTGAATTAGAATTTATAAAAGAAGAAGATTACAAAAATTTCGATTATATCCCCGGACAATTTGCTGAGATTAGCATTATTGGAAAGGGAGAGTGTCCGATAGGAATCGCTTCTTCTCCTACTGAAGAGGGAACAATTAAATTCACGATTAAAAAAATGGGAACTGTTACCTCTATGTTTCACAGAAGCGATATTGGGGATACTATTGGCATAAGAGGTCCGTTAGGGAACGGTTGGCCAATGGAAGAGTTAAAAGGAAAAAACATCGTCGTGATAGGCGGAGGTTTTGCGTTTTCGACCTTACGATCGTTAATCTTATATGTTCTTGACGGAAAACACCGAAAAGATTACGGTGATTTAACCGTCATTTATGGTAATAGAGATTCAGGTGAAGTTCTCTATCAAGATGTTTTAGAAGACTGGGAAAAACGGGACGATATAAAAGTAGTATTGACTATAGATCGCGAAGAAGAGGGCTGGAAGCGAAAAGTTGGATTCGTTGCTGCTATAGTTAAGGAAGTAGCGCCTTCTCCAGATAATGCTGTAGCAATTATTTGTGGTCCACCAATTATGATACGCACAGCAGTTGATGAGCTAGTCAAAATTGGATGGAGTGATGAAATTATTCTAAATTCTTTAGAAATGCGAATGAAATGCGGAATCGGAAAATGTGGCCGATGTAACATCGGAAGTAAGTATGTCTGTATCGATGGACCCGTTTTTTCGCTCGCAGAATTAAAAAAATTACCAAACGAATTTTAATTTTCTTTTTTAGCTAATCTTTTTTTTCCTTCTCGTTTTATTACATAATGTAAGATGATAAAGAACATTATTTTTGATTTAGGCAACGTCTTGCTTAAGTTCCAACCAAGTGAATTTCTATTAAGATTTACCAACGATGTCGAATACATAGATCAATTTGTTCCTAAAATTTTTAGCAGCACCGTATGGATGGAGTTGGATAGAGGAACAATTTCTATAGAAGATGCTAAGAATGATTTTATCTCTCAATATCCAAAAGAAGAAGACTTTCTCACTCTTTTTTTTAATCTCTGGATGGAAATGTTAACTCCAATTGATAAGAACATAGAAATTTTAAAAGACGTACGCGCTTTAGGATATAAAACATATATTTTATCTAATTATATAAAGGAAGCATATACATATATTGAAAAGAAATATAATATTTTCACGCTGTTTGATGGTCAAATTATTTCCGGATTCGAAAAGACAATTAAACCTGAAAAGGCGATTTATTTAGAACTACTTAACCGATTTTGCCTCATTCCGGAAGAGAGTTTGTTTATTGACGATGTGTTATTTTATCTAAAGCCAGCTAAAAAACTTGGTATGAAGACAATATGGAATAAACCAGAGACAGATTTAAGAGAAGAGTTAAGAAAATTTGACATATTAATTTAAATTACATAAAAAGAATTTGTAATTATCTAATAAGAATTACATCATGATTGATAAGTGGCTTTCTAAAACGAAATTTAAAGAAGGATACGAAAGATTTGTTAAGAAAGTATTATCTAGTAGAATTTCTGCAAATCAACTTACCATTATAGGTTTAGTGATTGGATTGATAAGCGCGTTATTTATCTATCTAAGCGGCGTTTTTGAAGAACTTTTAATCGAATTTATTGTATTATCTATTATTTTTACAATCATTTCTTTTTTTATCGATACATTAGATGGATCTGTAGCACGTTTTGAGGGAACTACGATTTTTGGGGGGATTTTAGACATTTTCTGCGATCGTTTAGTAGAGGTATCCATAATAATCTAGTACTTACCAATGTAATTTATGTCAAACTACTTTTGGGACTTTCGGAGCTAAGAAAGAATGGAAATCTTTCATAAACGATTTAGGAATAGACTCTGAATTCTTACATAAGGACGAATTCATAGATAAATACGATGTTAAAGACGCAAAATATCCTTCTGCTTATATATTAAAGGGTGAAAATCTTACATTATTCATATCAGAAGCGGAAATGAATAAAATAGCAACGCTTACAGAGATCGAAGAACGATTATCTTCAAAGTTAAAAGAATTTAATATATGATAATCCTACTTTTAATAAAAAAGAATTAACCTTATAGACTTAATCATTTTTTTAATATAGATAATATCATATGGAATCTCAATAGATTAAGTAAAATAGGGGTAAATTAGCTCATCTAGACCCTTATAACAATTTATAAATTCAAAAGAACTAATAATAATAATTAAAAAATTTAAGAGTTGAATGAATCTATAATAGAAGAAGGTTAGATATCACATGGTAAGAAAATTAAGAAGAATTATAACTGGTTTTAATGAAGAAGGGAAATCAATTGTAGCTTATGAAGGTCCACCATTTGGACAGGGATTATTTGAAATGTGGGTTACGGATAGGTCACCAGCAGATAATAGGCATAAAAAAGATGCGGCGAAAAGAAAAGTGTTGCTTGAACCACCATCTAATGGATCTGTTTTTAGGTTTTTCCAGGTATCCCCTGAGGATCCATCTAGACCGATTGAAGAGGTCGAGAAAGAAATAGCTGCTGTTTATGCTGGAATAGGAGCTTCCCATTGTCGTACAGATATTTCAAGAGATTCTCGTATGCATAAAACTAAAACTATTGACTACATAGTCTTGCTTGAGGGAGAAATTACACTCCTTTTAGATGAAGGTGAGGTGGATTTAAAACCATTTGATGTCGTAATTCAACGGGGTACTAATCATGCTTGGATAAATAAAAGTTCCAAACCAGCATTATTAGCTGCTGTCTTGATAGATGCTGAGCCAATTTAAAAATTATGTTTTGTAGTTAAGCCATATTTATTTTTTTTTATTAAGAGTTTAAATATTCTAGAGCTTTATGTATATCATTCGTAGGTGCTTTGCAAGTCTTGTTAATACACACGAAAGCGGTAGCCTTTTCATCGTACTTGTCAAAAAATTGAATAAAATTAGAATAATTATCAATATCTGGTTTCAAATCTTCCGTAGGGCGAAAAATCAACGATTTATTTGGTAAATATTGCTTTCTAACCTCATTTAGCATTGCAATCGTATCTTCCTTTCCACTATCACCTGCAATTACTAAAGAGTATGTCGGTCCAACTGCATAATCTACAGCAACCATCATTAAGGTATGAGCAACTGGATTAGCTCTGATGCTTTCGGCAAAAACTCGTCCAATTTGATCGGCTTTCTTCTCATATTTATCATCCCCAGTTAATTGTGCTAGGCTCAGTAAATTTAACATCGCAACTGAATTCCCCGATGGAATTGCTCCGTCATAGGTCTCTTTTTGGCGCGTTAATAACGATTCTGCGTCTTCAGCCGTAAAAAAGAAAGCTCCAATAGAAGAATCCCAGAAGAGTTTTAGCTGTTCTTCTGTCAACATAATAGCATTTTTAAGGTATGAAGTTTCATAAGTGGCCTCATAAAGGTTGATCAAACCCCAAATCAAGAATGCGTAGTCGTCTATAAAAGCGAGTATATCTGCCCCACCCTCGCGATATCGATGCAAGAGTCTTCCCTCGGAATTTTTCATTTGGTTTAAGATAAACTCTACTGCTTTTTCTGCTACTTGAATGTATTTTGGTTCATTAAGGATATACCCTGCCTTAGCAAACGCTGCGATCATTAAACCATTCCAGTCAGTTAATATCTTATCGTCCTTATGAGGTCTAATACGTTTTTCTCTTGCTTCAAATAATTTATTTCTTAGCGATTCGATATCGGTAGAGTATGTATCTGGTAATTGAGAGCTCAAATGAACAATATTTTTACCTGTTTTTTCTCTTGTTGCTTCCTCTAAAAAATTACCATTTACATCAACATTATAGAGTTTTGCGAATATTTTAGCATCTTCTATTCCTAATATTTCTTCGATTTCAGCTTTCGACCAGACATAAAATTTACCCTCTACGCCTTCACTGTCGGCATCCTCTGCACTATAGAAACCACCTTCTGTTGATACCATATCGCGTAAAACATATGTTAATACTTCTTTTGCGGTATTAGCGTATTCCTCTTTTCCAGTTGCTTGATACGCTTCTAAATAAGCTAGAGTTAATAATGCTTGATCGTATAACATTTTTTCAAAATGTGGTACGAGCCAGTTAGGATCGGTTGAATAACGGTGAAATCCAAAACCAATGTGATCGTAAATTCCACCATTTCGCATAGCTCCAAGCGTCTTTTCAACCATTTTAAGTGCTTCTTCATCGCCTGTTCTTTTCCAGAATCGTAATAGAAATAGTAGATTATGAGGTGTAGGAAATTTAGGTGCCGTTCCAAAACCACCATTAATTTTATCGTACCTTGCGGATAATAAAGAGTATGTTTTTTTCAAGACGCTTTCCGTTAGGCTTCTTCCTGGTGATTCAGCACCTGCATCTTGTAAGGCAAAAATAATTTTCTCGCTCGATTCTAATAATTGCTTTCTTTCGTCTATCCATAAATTTTTCACACGTTTTACTAGATCGACCAACCCTATTCTTCCAAAACGACTTTCTTTCGGAAAATACGTTCCAGCAAAGAAAGGTTTTTTATCCGGAGTCATGATTATTGTCAACGGCCATCCTCCAGAACCTGTCATAAGCTGACATACCATCATGTAAATTTTATCGATGTCAGGTCGTTCTTCCCTATCGACTTTAATTGAAACGAATGCTTCGTTCAACAATTTAGCAACATAAGCGTCATTAAAAACTTCTCTTTGTTTATGACACCAATGACAGCTATAATATCCAATCGATAGGAATATAGGTTTATCATTATTCCGAGCTTTAATGAAAGCCTCTTCAGTCCAAGGATACCAATATACTAAGTCGTTAGCATGTTGTAGTAAATAAGGACTTTTTTCTTTGATCAACTTATTGGGTTTTAATTTTATCTTACTCATAATTACAATGAAGAAATACTACATTATCAATTCGCAGATTATTTTCTATTAATATCTGTTCATAATCTTCTAATTTTCAAACCTCATTGAAAATGTTAGATTATAATTTAGAATTTAGAATTTAAAATTTTGTATTGTAATCATTTATGGATATGAATTTATTTAATTGAATTCTCGGAGGTCTCTGCTTTTCTCCTAGTTTCATTGATTCAGAAAGCACGGGATTAACTTCATTAGAGTGTTTTCCTAAAATTAACAGCGTGATTAATCTCATATTTTTCGGTATATCAAGAATCTCCTTAGCTAAATTTTCTTTAAATCCAGCAATAGGATGAGCAACTAAGCCTAATTCGGTAGCACGAAGTATAATGAATGCTGTAGCCATACCTGTATCAAATAGATAGTAGAATCGCTCCCCGATTATGCAATCTTTTTCAGGTTCGCTGAATATTGCTACAATCATTGAAGCCTTTTCAACCCATTTATTACCTTCAGATAACACACTAAAAAGTTTGTTTAGTTGTGTCTTTTCAAATACAAATATAAATCGCCAAGGTTGCTTATTTCCGCAAGAAGGAGTAATTCTTGCCATTCTTGCTAGATCTTCAATTAATCCCTCCGTAATGTCTACTGGATCTAGGGATCGATATGCTCTCCTTTTTTCTATCGTTTCTTTTACATTCATGATGGCTTTCTAATTTTGTAATTCCACTAAAATGTCCTTAACTTCTTCTGTATGTCCTTTTACAGAAACTTTGGGCCATATATATGCGATTTTTCCATCAGGATTTATTAAAAAGGTACTACGCGTAACCCCAATATATTGTTTACCTCTAAATGTCTTTTTACCCCATTTCCCATACGATTTTAAGACTTCTTTATCTAGATCGCTTAGAAGAGTAACTTCTAAATTCTTCTTTTCGATGAATTTCGCATGCGATTCTGGACTATCAGGGCTAATGCCGATTACATCTGCGTTTAACTTTTGAAGGGCGGGTAAAATACCCGTAAAACCAATAGCTTCCGTGGTACAACCAGGCGTATTATCCTTTGGGTAAAAATAGACAATAGTATATTTGCCTTTAAAGTCTTTAAGACAAACTTCCTTGTTATCTTTATCTGGAAGGCAAAAATCGGGAGCAGAATCTCCAACCTTTAATTCTATTACTTTATTTGCTATAATTATCAACTCTTTGAAATTTTTGGATTTTATAACTACTATAATTATAGAATCGTTTGAATAGAATTTCAATGTTCAGATTATCAATTATAAAAGGATTAAATATGGTCTGTTAATTACTATTATTAGAAAATTCAAATATTAATAAAATATAAATTAACCAATAATGTGTGATTAGATATGGAAAAGAAAGGTTTAGGTATATTTTTAGCAGTTTTGGGCGTAATTTTTTTAGGTATTTCGGGAATAACAATATGGAGTATGTTTTTTGCTTACGATGCATCTAAAGGAGTAATCATTATCCTATCAATCCCATTAATGGCATTTAGTTTAACCACAATTTTTTTCGGGATTTATTTAATCACTCAAGGAAAATTAGGTATAAAAGCTAAGGGACTCGTTTTATTAATCGACGGCATTCTCCCCGTAATTAGCTCTATATATGCCCTGGCAGATGCTCGTCTTGACGCTATCAATGAGTTAAGAACCTTAGTCTTACTTCCTTTGATCCTCGTAGGTATATTTATCATAATTTACGGAGTATTTTTAGTAAGCGCTGATATGTATATAGATAACATTAAATTAAAAAAGCGGGCGAACCAGGTATTAGGAGCAATCTCAATTGTGATAGGTATTATTAATATTATCTCGTTTGTTGCGTTGATCGCAACCGCGGGGGAACAACCAGTTATTTTATCTTTCTTTTGGCTATCGATTGGAGTCATTTTGATTTATTTTGGCGGTCATTTATTTATCAAAAAGGTTGAGGCTAAAAAAAAATCTTCAAGAAAGAAAAAATAGAAGGTTTGCGTATCGTTACCGAAAGGATGGCGAATAGGCAATTTAATGTAAATTGTATAATTTTTTTGGGTAAATTTAAAAATTGACGCTAATTTTAATGAATAATTAATTATTCACTTGATTTTATAATGAATGAAATCGATAATGTTATAGAAATTCAAGATATCAAAATCAAAGAGGATTCTTCGAGCTTTTTTCAAGTAGATTTTTTGAAAACCTTTATGATAGCTTTTGTAATTATCGATCATTCATTACTTCATAGTTTGATTCGCGGAACGGGAACAGAATTATGGGAGCGTATGTCAATCCCAGTTTTTCTAATACTTCTAGGTTTTAACATGGGTAATTCGTTTGCTAGAAGAGGCGATCAATATTTAAGTGAGCTTTATTCCTGGTCATATTTCAAAAGGAAATTCTGGCGATTTGTTTTTCCTTATATCATTTTATATATTGTCTCTACTACCGCGGGTTTTATTATCTACGAAGAAAATTTTACAGATACTTTTAGAGAAAACTGGTTCTTGGAATATATTGTCTACCAAAAGTCGCTTCTTGAGGGTCCAGGTAATTGGTTCATTCCTATCCTCTTTCAATCAATTCTTCTCTTACCGTTAATGTATAAATTATTTTCGATACTACCCCGATTTTCACTCATATTATCTTTCCTTATTGAAATTTGTTTCCATCTATTCGTCTTTGCTTATGTTGGTGAAATCACAATTGAAAATATATTTACTGAACTAAACTTCCGTTACATTATCCTACTCTATATCTCAGCTATTGGCATGGGCTTTTGGTTCTCAAAGGATCATGATCTTTTTAGTAAAAAAAATTTATTCGTATGGATTCTTTTCCCAATTTCCGTGATCTATATGGTAGCGTGGGAATTTTTTGGCTTTAGGTTAGAAGTTGATGGTTCGGGTATTGTTAGGGGAGATTACAACTATTTTACTTTTATCTATTCGGCTTTTATTATCTTAATTGTAATGAAAGTTATACCGAAAAACCCTAAGAATAAGGTGTTAAAGATCTTTACTGTAATAGGAAGATCAACTTTCCATATTTATTTAGTCCAAGATGTATATTTTGCAATCACCTATTCACTCTACGGTATGGGTGAAAAAATAGTAGATAATATTTTCGGTATTTCGTTTGAAGAACCAATTCTAAATCTTTTGCTATTGTGTTTAAATTGGTTGATTTGCATTTCTGCTGGTGTATTTTGGTGGTATATTGAAAATACGATAAGAAAAGCTAGAAAAAAATAAATCTTAAAAAATAAAAAGAAAATACTTATGGATCGTTTCTGAAGGGATGACGAGCATTTTCTGCGTTTTTAATGCCATCATCCACCGTTGGTAAGCCTTCCATCGCCTTTCGAATAGCGTTTCTAGTTGCTTTATAATTATTTATGAACACTCGTTTTCGAGCGCTTGCGCTAGGGTGAACAAACACATTTACGACAATTAATATGTCTTCTGCGGCTTCCTTAGGGAGGATTCCATCTTCTACGCACTTCATTACAGCTTTAGCTACTGCCGCTTGAGCGGGACCATAGGTTAGGCTCGCGTGCCGAAGAGAGGTAACCTTTACAGTAGGGATCATTATTGTTGCTGGTTTAACTTGCATGTTTGGTTCGAGGATAACCTGTAATCCTTCTCGACCTTTAGCGGGATGAGTGAGAGCTCGAGCGTAAGCGTCTCCTACAGGCCCATCCTTAGTTCCTATCAATAAATCAACATGTGCTAATTCTGCTCTACTCCCAACCAGCGATTCTCCTACTTTTAATCTAAAATCGGATATCTTCTGAGGTGTTATGCCTACTGCGTAAAAGCGGCTTGTGAGTTCTTTCTCTCCTATTTCGAATTTGATTTCTTTCTTTTCTATTAAACCGAGTTTCTCCAGCTCAACTCGAAACTCGTCTTGAAGCTCGTAGGAAAGAGCGTCTCCAATAATGATTGGTCGCCTCGTGGTGCCTACGGGAATTCCCATCATATTCAAGCACTCTTTAGCACCTAAAGCTCCTGAATTAATTAACATACGAGCTAATTTTTGCACCTTTTTTTGGAGAGTTTGAGCTTCTTGCAAACGATTATTTTTCACATGGTCGTAAATTTCAAGCCACAATTTAGGTATCACATTAGCAGAACCAAGAATACAACCCGCTGCACCTCCAGCTAAAGCGCCTAACACATTTTCGTCCCACCCAATTAAAACGGAGATTTTATCGCTAACTTTTTCAAGTAAAGCTGAGAAGTATTTGTAATCGCCACTGGAATCTTTTATTGCGACAAAATTTTCGATATCAACTAGATCTTCTACAACCGTCCAAGGCAATTCCACACCAGTACAAGCGGGAATGTTATATAGCACTAATGGAATGTCTGTTTTTTCTGCTATCGTAAAATAATGATCGTATAAACCTTTCGCTTTAGGTTTTAAATAATATGGTGTTACTATGATGGCAGCATCGGCCCCAATATCTGTTGCTGCTCTCGTAGCATCTATTACAAGCTTTGTGCCGGTTTCTCCTGTTCCTGCAATTACTGGAACTCTTCCATTAGTTTCGTCTACAACAATTTCAATAACTCTCAATCTTTCCTCAAATGTCATATTAACGAACTCTCCAGTCGTCCCTACAGGTACAAGTCCTGTGACTCCTTGGTCTATTAGGTGATTTACTAAATTTCGAAGATAATCTTCATTAATTGATTCGTCATCTTTATTGAAAGGAGTTACTAATGCAGGCATTACTCCTGTGGGTCTAAAATCAAATTTTCCCATTTTAATTAATCCTCCATATTTAATCCCAATGGTGTAAATTTTTTGCTGCAATAATCGCAATCCCGTTTTCAGTTAAAACTCTAGCGGTTGAATTAACAGCATCATTTCGATCTAAATGGTTAATACGTAGTGCGTCCCAAAGTCCTGCTTCTTTCAAATCCTTTTTCGCAGCAAAATATTCAAGAATGTCTGTTGGATGTTCCCTAGTTTTATCAACCTCTACATTTCCTCCTTCATGCTTAGCGCTGATATTTTTCACATTTTTAGCTAGCTCTATTAGTTCATCACGACGATCGTAAGGTTGTCTTACAATGCTTTTGTAACATTCCGTTATGTGATGTTCTAACCTTACCACATCTTCGAATCCAAAAGGTTTTCTTATGTAGGCGGATAACTCAAGGGTTTGGTTGTTTACAGCGTTTGATAAGTTGTATCCGATTAGCGGGCTTGTTCCGTCTTCTCGGGCGAATAATTTGGCGGTCAATAAAGTCCAGAGGCTTGAATAGGGATTATCGTTCCCCATAAAAACGGATATTTTAAATTCGTTATTAATTCCCAGTTTATAGATCATATACCCTAGCAAGACTGTCCCAGGGTTCACATTAAGAACTTGTTTGATGCCATAATTTGTGTAATAATAGAGGAATTCGTCAATCCATTTTAAAGCATACTCATTTGGTTGTCCAACACCTCCAAAGTATCCAGTAATGGTATCAGGGCCTCCAAGATGTACATTCACCGGCATTCCATCCGGACCTGGTGCGGTGCCTTTTGTGTCAAGTGTTTCTACCCAGGTTGAACCTATAATTTGCATTGCCGCAGCCATCGCTAATAGGTCACCGTCTTCTTCCTGTTCTTTCATATTTCGTACGCGAATAATCCTTCCAGGGACTAATTTTTGATGTTTAATGGCATCTTTGGCAATATCGATAAAAAATGGAAAATATTGACATGCTGAGAGCTCCAATGTCACTGCAAAATCCTCGTTAAAAGATAAATCGGACTTATCTCCTAAGATTTTCTTCCTATAATCTTCTACGCTGATAAAAGATTTTTTATCCCTCTCAGAAATTAACCACTCAAGGTCCTTTACATAACCGGGATTTTTATTTCCTAATTTATCTATTAAATTCTCTATTTTACTCGCTTCTGCAGCTTTTTTATTAATGTTTTCTATTCCACCATATTTATCTATAATATTAAGCAAATCGTTAATTAGGGGGTTCTTCTCATCTAAGAGAAATTGATTAATAGATTCCAAAGCCTCTTTTGGGATTTCTAACTTTTTTCTAATATCGTTCATAATTTCGCTCTACCTTATAATTTTTGTAATATACTCAAATTTTTAAGCTCTACCCAAAAAGTTCCCACAATTTCACCTTCCATGGGAAGAGATCATAAATTTATTCAAGTTACATTATATTATAAATTTAATTGAAAATAACCAAAAACTTTTAACAATATCCAAAACTGATACTTTAAAGAACAAAATAACGGATGTGAAATAAAAATTGTATAAGTATAGCGTTTCAATCCTCGGAACAGGCTTCATTGGACTTTGCTCAGCAGCTTGTTTTGCCGAAAAAGATATAAAAGTATTGGCGTCTACTCACAACCAGAAAAAAGCTAGTATGATTAACGATGGAATAGCCCCTTTTTACGAAGCAGATTTGCAAGAAATAATGGATGATATTAAAGCAAATAACCCTGAATTATTACAATGCTTGCTTGATCCCGTTAAAGCCATTCTCGAAA
Organism: Promethearchaeota archaeon; assembly: GCA_013375475.1. Classification (GTDB taxonomy): domain Archaea; phylum Asgardarchaeota; class Lokiarchaeia; order Sigyniarchaeales; family SOKP01; genus SOKP01. Next base: position 8,943 of record JABXKD010000060.1, on the reverse strand, counting down.
CTGATATTTCAATGATTACTCAAGGCACACCTATGCGTGAAGATAAAAGCATAGACTTAGGCTTCATCGAGAGCACTGCTAGAGAAATAGGAGAAGCCCTCAAACAAAAAGATTCTTACCATCTTGTTGTTGTAAGATCTACAGTAGTTCCCGGAACTTCTAGAAATTTAGTAAGCAAGATCATCTCTGAAGTGTCAGGGAAAGTTCCCGGAAAAGATTTTGGTTTGTGTATGCAACCAGAGTTCTTAGCCGAGGGACGATCAATAAAAGACACCTTAAGGCCGGATAGAATTGTTATTGGGGCTCTTGATGATAAGAGTGGTGATATGCTCCAAGAGTTTTACGAATATTTCTACGGAGATCATTTAAAGAATTGCCCTATCTTACGAATGAATTTAGAAAGCGCTGAACTGGTTAAATATGGAAATAACTGTCTATTATCAACAAAAATAAGTTTTGCTAACGAATTTGCGAATTTCGCTCAACTAGTGCCTAATGTTGACATAGTTCAAGTAATGAAGGGTGTGGGCTTGGATTATAGGATAAACGAGCGCTTTTTAGGACCAGGAGTGGGATTTGGAGGATCCTGTTTTCACAAAGATGTCAACGCAATAAAAGCGTGGTCGAAATCAAAAGGTTATCCTTCTAGATTATTAGAAGCGGTTTTAGATATTAACGATGACCAAGCAATACGAATTGTAGATATGGCTGAAGAATTGGCGGGAGATTTGAAAAACAAGAGAATTACTTTATTAGGACTCGCATTCAAACCAGGAACTGACGACATGAGAGAAGCTCCGAGCATAAGAGTTATTAATGAACTAGTGAAAAGAGGTATTACGGACATAGTTGGATACGATCCTAAAGCTAATGAAACTGCAGAAATCGAATTAGGAAATAAAATAGCATATGCTAATTCTATAGAACAGGCTTTGAATGATTCTGAATGCGCACTTTTGATAACTGAGTGGGAAGAGTTTAAAGAACTAAAACCTGACGATTTCAAAAAACACATGAAGTCACCAAACCTTATTGATGGACGAAGAATTTTTAACTATGAGACTTTTAACGAAAAATTACCTTTTAGAGCAATTGGCCGAGTAAATCCAAACTAATCAAATCTTACATCAATTCAATTTTTAAGTTTATTCCATTTACTTGAATGGCACCCGGTTGTTGTCGAAATCCACAAATTATTTAATTAAAATAGCTAATAACAGAATTCTTCAAAGCTGTAAATTATTCCATCCAAAAAACCTACAAAAAAGCTTAAATTCATTAATTAATGAATTGAAATTATCGATTTCTAAAGAGTCGCCATAGCAAATTGAAGTATAATATAATTAACAAGAAGGGTAAAATCGGATCTGTTGGAAAAATAGTAAATCCGATTACAATACCAACTGTAAAATACACGATACCGTAGTAGGTTATTTTGTAAGTGATGTAATTAGAGATTTTAAGTTTTTTTTTAAGAGTTTCAGAAGAGATTAAATTAATTTCATCCTCGTATTGAAATAATCCGGGAAAGACAATGGAAAACCAAATTAAGAAGTTTAAAAACCAGGAATCTGTGAAGATTATTATTACGAGGAGGAATGCCATTCCAAAATAGAGGGGATAGTTGATCTTTTCATAAGGAGTAATCAAATAAACAACATAAATGAATCCATAAGAAATAAAGGTTAAGATTATCATTATAATAGCTTCAATAGAGAAAGAATTAAATAAGATAGAAATTATTCGGGTTATACTGCTGCTTGGATAATTTGATATCTGTGCTGTTGTATTTATTTCTAAAAACTCTCGTAACATGTTCGGATAAACTAGAACATATACAAAATTGATTAAATGAGAGAATATTAATCCTAAAAGAAGCTTAAATAGAATCTTATGATCTAATTTGATCTTTTTGCCATCCCGTTGAATAAAAAGTTTTGCTAACAAGGGAACTATTAAAATAGCAAATGGTTTGATTGAAATGCCTAATCCTAATATTATCCCTATTAAAAGATACTCACCTTTTATAGAATATTTCTTTAATCTTGCATTTTCTATAAGAAAAATTACAATAAGCATTAAAAAGATGAAGATCTGTGAGATTTGACCCATCATAATCATTGGTACTTGCACGGGGGCCATTAAAACTAAAAACAACAAATCCTTCTTAAGTTTAGTATTGTATCTTATATTATAGAATTTTGTGGAAATGACATAGATAAGATAAAATGATGCAATTTGAAAAATGCCTAGTAGAAAAGTATGAATGATAAATCCTACCTCAAAAGGTATCAGGGTATAAGGTAAAAATAATAATGAAAACAGTGGAAAATAACGAAAGGGCATTTTATAATCTGGTAAAGTGTATAATTCCTCGGGATTTGCTAAAATTGTTTGTACTGATTGGTAAAATATTTTAAAATCATTAGAAATAATCGTATTTTCAATTGGAGTAATAAAAGGAATAATTATAAAACTCAAAATTGTTATAACAATATAAATCAGAATTACATATACTGAAATCTTTAACGCTTTAGTTCGTTTAATGTGAATAGTACACTCTTTTAAATCTTGTATGAAGAGATTGTTCCTATTAATTTTAAACACAGTACTTGAAATAAAATGTTTCTAAATTTAAAGTGATAGCTAATTAGTTATAGAGTTATTTATCTCAAAAATATCGTTTATATGAGAATATTTCCGTTTAAAACTAATAACCAAAACGTTTAAAATAAAATGAGTTTAAATTAAGTTAATGCTAACAGATTTATTGCTACCAGTCATAGGTATTGTATTTTTTATTTTTCGATTCTGGTTGTCCACCTTTAAACTTAAAAATGAACTTCAATTTAGACGGTTCTATGTTAGTCGCTTAGTAAATTTCTATTTTTGTTTTTGTATAATCTTTAATCTAAAAAATCCAATATTTAATGTAATATTAGCTGTTTGTTTTCCCGCCATGATCTTTACCTCTATGTGGGACATAAATTTTTATCGAGGATTTAGGAGAAGAACTTACTGGAAGAAAAATAAAGGATGGGTATTGGTTGAAAGAATGACTATGCATCCACCCATTCTTATTGGTGGTTTATTTATTTATCTTACAGGAATTTGGAATTATGTAAAACCGACATCACAAGGTGGTCTAATTCTTTTTGTAATTGTAATATTATTTTTCTATCCAAGTTGTTACTTTTTAGATATAAGGCTTAGGAAGCGTTATGAATGGCCAAATGGTCGAAATTTACTATTAGTTATGGTCATTTCAACATTAGCTTTTTCAATGTATTACATCTTCTATTAACATATTGAAACTAGAGGTTTATAATATGGGAATTTTAAATTCAAAAGCTTTGTTAAAAGAAAAATATGATGTCATAATAATTGGAGCAGGTTTGGGCTCTTTAACAGCAGGAGCACTCCTAGCTAAAAGAGGAATTGATGTTTTAATTGTCGAGCAACAATATCTTCCCGGGGGAGCTTGTACTAGTTTTAGAAGAGAAGATCGAATATTCGACTCGGGAGCTGCTTTATTTTTTGGTTTTGGAACTGAAGGTTTTCACCCAGAAAGAATCTTGATGAACTCTCTTGAAGAAGAACTTGATATTATTCCAAGAGATGCGTTCTTTAGGTTAAATTTTGAAGGTAAAATAATCAACTTTTATAAAGATATAAATAGATTTGTTGGTGAATTGAAAAAAGCATTTCCTGAAGAAAAAGAAGAGCTTGAAGCTTTCTATAGTTTTTTAATGGATTTTTATAATACTAATATTCGAGGATATGAAATGCTTACAACTCCCTCTGAATTAACTTTGAAAGATAAATTAAAAATGCTTTTTGATAACCCAAAAAGAGCCATGAATATGAGGAATTTGCTAACCAAATCAGCAAAAGATATCATGGAACCATATATTAAGAGTAAAAGGCTGATTGAATTTTTTGATATGTTATGTTCAAGTTATATTTACTGTACTGCAGAAGAAACACCTGCAATTATGGCATTGACTACATTTACAGATAATCATGTTGGTGGGAGTTATTATATCGCAGGATCAGCTCAGACATATAGCAATACTCTGGAAAAATCAATTGAAAAGAATGGTGGTACATTATTATATAGAACGAGAGTTAAAGAAATACTTTTTGAGGGGAAAAAAGCTAATGGAGTATTACTCATAGATGGCTCAAAAATTAAAGCAGAAAAAATAATATCTGGTACTACAGTCTGGAATCTTTATAATGACCTAATCCCGTTAAATTTGTCATCAAACAAGCAAAAAGATTGGGTTGATTCTTTGGAGCATACATATCCTGCTATGATTCTGCATGCAGCAGTTGAAAAATCGGTTTTCCCTACAGGTACATCTCCTGTCGAATACTATGTATCAGATAGTTCTGAAATTGACATGGGAGACATTACTATGTACATACCTACATTTGATGATCACACATTAGGTCCGGAAGATGAACATATATTAACGATATTCTCACCAGCACCAAACCAATCCTGGCCCAATCCAAAAGATCAGGAATATCATTCAGAAGATTATTATTCAAGTAAGACAAAACAAGCAGATTTAATACTGGATGAGATTGAGAAAAGAATTCCCGATTTTAGAAAGGGTCTAAGAATCTTAAATATTGGAACTCCTTCGACCATTGAAAAGTATACATTAAAGAATTGGGGTTGTGTAGGAGGTCCAAAACAAAAAATTGGACAAGATCTTATGAATCGACTAAACGCGAAAACGGATTGGAAAAATCTTTATGCTTGTGGAGATTCTACAACAATGGGTATGGGTTTACCAGCTGTTACAGTATCTGGATTTGCTGTAGCAAATGTAATCCTAAGAGAATTAAATAAAGAGACATACAAAGACAATGTAGAAGACAAATATGTGACCTCTATTAGCTCTAATGAAAAGTATGAGATCCCCAATATAATGGAGTATAATCCTGAAATTGCCAGAAAAATAGCACGGCTCTGTCAACATTGTCAAGATGCACCATGTATGGCGGCATGTCCTGCTCATATTGATATTCCAAACTTTATAAGAAGAATAGAAGCAGGTAATTTTAATGGGGCGGCTAAAGCAATCAGGGAATCAAATCCTTTAGCTGAAATCTGTGGTTATGTTTGTTCTCCAGAATCTTTCTGTGAAAAGGAATGCTATCGCAAAACCTTTACAGAGAATGCGATGCCTATACAAGAATTACATAAATGGGTTGCATCTCATACTGATGCTAATGGATGGCCAGATTATTATTCAAAAATTAACGGGAAAAAGATTGCAATAATTGGTGCTGGTCCTGCAGGATTGACATGTGGTTATTTTCTCGCACGATTAGGTTATTCAATAGATTATTTTGAAAAGGAGGATAAACTAGGGGGGAGACTGTTGAAATATGTTGAGAATAATATGATAGTTGAAAATATACTTCAAAAAGAGTTTAATTTCATGATTTCAAGCGAAATGAATTTTAATTTTAAATGGGAACTCAAGGAACAGGAACAATTAGTTAAACTGGCGAATATTTACGATTATATTTATTTAACAGCACCCTTTGACTTAAAGCTTGAGGATATATCCAAATCAATTGTTTCAAGTGGTCAATGGTATACAGATTACCCGGAGACATATACAATAATTGAATCAGTAAGAGATGGACGTCAAGCTGCTTTAAGGATTCATAATTCATTTTAAATTCTAACATATATATTTCATCTTGATTGAATTTCAGTTACCGATGCCAAATTTGGATTGTATCATAACCATATAAGGTTTTAGAGAGGTAATTTACTAATATTTATTATTTTTCCCGTCAATTTTGAATTATATTTTATTTTTCATAATTTTTTGAGCAATAAGTAAGCCGGTAAGAATTGCAATGGGTATACCAGCAGGACTATAAACCCATTTAATGAGAAATAAAAAATGAGTTTTTTACCCAATCTTATAGAAAGAGTAGTATTAGTAAAAATACAATTATACTGATAAGCACTAGGTAAGAAATTAAGACCATTCCATAAATGGGTTTTTTTATATCTTCACCTGACATGGCTTTAAATCCAGTTCTGCTAAGGAAAGACTTTATTTGAAGATCTAAGTCCTTTTGGTTTTTAACCTCATATTTTTCTAGATCTTGCTTAATGATGAAGTGCTGACTATAAGGAAAGATGAGTGCGTTTACTGGCTTAACAGGATCAATAATATTATCCAGATAGGAGTTTGCCTTGATTGAAATACGATCTAAAGGTATGCTCACCGCTTCTTTCACCATATCTGGATCAAAAATCAGGCTGAAGGGCTCTGAAAAATCACTTTTTAGCTCGCCACCATAATCGACAATAAGATTTCCTTCAATCCAGAGAGATTCGTCCAATTCCCTTGAATCACCTTTTTCTAAGTCAACCGATACTATAAATTCTTTATTGTTGGTGGGATTCTTAATATCAACCAGCAACTCCCCGAAATATGTGGTTGTAAACACGGCAGGATCACAAGTGTAACCACAAAATCCATTCTTTGGGTCATAACTGTTAGTATTCGTTTCATAATCACAAATGATCCAAGATAACCGCCCGGTTTCTTTGTTGCGAGCAATAATATAAAACTCGATTCGCATGCCTATAAATCCTGAAGTTCGAGCGGTAAATACGCTTGCAATTGCTATGGGAAACTTTACATCGTTCTTGAAAATTGAGGTTTCTGCTAGTTCATATCCATCGGGGAGCATCTCTTGCGCTGCTGAAGTATTTGTTATCTTAAAAGATAGAAATAAACTATAGGGATCTACTATAAATCCCATATAAGGAATTTTTTTCTTGCCGCTCTGCGTAAATTTATGTTGTGTTTTTTTGGGGAGAGCTTTACTAAAACTGCTCAAAAAACTAATGGCAGTCACATCTTTAGGCTTTACAAGAGATTCTGTCTTTTTTGAAAAATTCCTGTATTCTTCACGAGCCATTTACATACACCTTGAGTTTTTTTTTTCAAATCCATTTTCATAGATTAATTAGCAATAAAATAAATACGGAAATAAAGATTACCACAAATAAAGAGATTCCCATTAATAACATTATCTGTATATTTCTTGTTGAAAAGGTTTCAATTTCTTCAATATCTGCAATTTTGTTATAATTCTCGATCATGTCATTGATATCTTTGATATAGGTGCGACGGCCTGGACTGTCGGCAATATAGTGCTGAGCGAAGGGGAAACATAACACCTTGCATAGTTCTGGCTCTGCTAAATCTGGAAAAAGTGTATTAAGCTTTAAGTGAATATCCTCAATAGGAATTTCTAAAGCTTTTTCAACTTCAGCAGGATCAAATATTACGGCAAATCGATCATCATTCTTATCTGAAAATTTTTTACTGTGACCGATAGATGAATTTCCTATTACCCAAAGGTGTTGATCAAGGCTGCGCATTTTTCCATTGGTAATATTACCCGTTAAGATTATCTGTCGGTCAGTTGTGTCTTCCTTAAAATCCAGTAGTAGATCTCCTTTTGAGCTAGTCGTATATATGGCATTTTTACAGTTTCTATCTGTAACTCCTGCTGAAGGGAGATAAATTATTGTGTTGCTCAGAATATCGATAAAAATCCAAGATATATGACCAGTTTCTTTATCTTCTGCAACGAGATATGATTCTAGCCTAGAACCCCAAAAAGTACTTGCCCGGGTATTGAAAACCCCCATTCCCAAATAGTGTTCTGGTTCTTCATCAGCAAAAATTCTAGTCTTTTTCAACTCATAACGTTCCGGCAATAATGATTTTGCTTTTTCGATATTTTTAAGCTTAAAGAATAAAAACAGACTATAAGGTTCAATTACAAAACCCATGTATGGAGTCTTTTTTGAAGTCTTATTTAATAGCTTTTTAAAAAGGGAGCGAGGCAAAAGCCGTTTGAATGTTTGGAAGAAATACAAAAAGCTAACTTCCTTTGGATCAATTAAGCTTTCCACATTTCTGATAAATTTTTCATCGTCTAAAATTTTCATATTTTTTAAAACCTTCCAAAATAGAAATAATTCCCTATATTAAAGTTTTAAGCATCATTAATATCATTATTAAAGTAATCGCGCGCATTAATTTGTAAATTAAATTTTATTTTTTATAATTTTTTGGGCAGCAAGCAAGCCAGTAAGAATTGCGATGGGAATTCCAGCAGGACTATAAGCCCATTGACCTGCCTGCAATACTTTAGGAATTGGTGTTTTAACAGAATTATATATCTTAAGAAGTCTATTTACTACAGGAACTGCTTTTTCATATGACCAACCCACAATTGCCCCTTCAGAGCTACCTACCCTATTTAAAATAGATAAAGGGGTTAAAGAAAAACGGAAAAGAATCTTTTCCTCGATTTTCGGGTAAATGGAACTTGAAAGAGTCTCCAAAATACGGTTTTCAACCTCTGTTTTAAATTCGTCGTACCAAGAAGCTTCTTGGACCTTTTTAAATAAATCGAATTCAAAAAGCATGCTAATTATCAGGCCGGTTTTTCCTTTTGGAGCTAAAGAGGGATCTCGAAGCGCAGGAATTGAAATTTCATAAGTATTCAATTTGCAAAACTTATCTAACCACTGTAGAATTTCTGCCTTTGGGGTATTTTCAAAATTATCGATTAATGATTTTAGTACCGAATGATTAAGTTCTCCAAGACCTTTTTTCGATGGAGTGTAAAAGAAGTGTCCATGTGAAATAGATTTATATTTTTCTATTGGTTCATCAACTCCGATGAACAAACTAAATACCGAATCTCCACCACGATGTGAAATAAATTTTTCTTTTTGATCTTTAATTTTACGAGAAATTTTATCATCCAAATTGTCTGTATTAACTCTCTTGTATAACGTCTTTAGATCCGCACCCCAAATGAGATAATCATACGGATATAAATTGCCATTGATATCGACTATTTGATTCATTG
>JABXKD010000005.1 GCA_013375475.1 Promethearchaeota archaeon | reverse complement strand
TGAGGACCTTTTTCGCCATAATGCTTTATTCATAGGAGAGACGCTTCGCGAAGAAATTAATAAAGGACAAGCAGATTACACGCCAATCTACGCGAGCGAGATTCCTACACTATTTTTAACGGGAAGAAAACACATCGATGTCGCTCTCATACAAGTGACACCTCCAGATCCACATGGTTTTTGTTCCCTAGGTATAAATGTTGAAATACCAAACCCAAAAGCTCAATCACCATATAAAACAAACGCCCAGATAAAACCTCAAAACCCAAGAACAAAAGGCAATAGTTTAATTCACATGAAAGAAATTGATTTTTTCGTTATAAACGATGTTCCCTTATTAGAATTTCACTTTGATGAGCCAGATGAAATTGGTGAAAGAATCGGAAAAAATTTAGCAAATATAGTGGAAAATAAATCTACGATTCACATAGGATTTGGCGACTTACCAAATGCAGTTTTAAAGTATCTGGGAGATAAAAAGGATTTGGGTATGCATTCTCATTATGTCACTGACAATATAATCTCGTTAATCGAAGAGGGAGTACTAACTTGTCGTAAAAAGAATTTCCATCCTGAAAAAATTATTACAAGTTTTGCACTAGGCTCTAAAAAGTTGTATAACTTCGTAAATAATAATCCCTATATTGAATTTTATCCTTCAGATTATGTATGTAATCCGAGATATATCGGAAGAAACAAGAATTTGGTCTCGATTAATTCTGCTCGACAAATAGATCTAACTGGGCAAGTTAATGCCGCAACTGAGGGTTATGGTTTTTATTCTGGAATTGGAGAAACTATAGATTTCATGAGAGGTGCTGCTTTTTCTAAGGGAGGAAAACCAATTATAATTATGCCCTCCACATCACGGGATGGTAAAGAATCTCGGATTTTACCCCATTTAGATGAAGGTGCGGGTGTGATGTTATCTCGAGGAGACGCACATTATGTAATAACTGAATGGGGTGTAGCCTATCTTCATGGAAAAACGATTCGAGAACGAGTACTTGAGCTTATATGCGTTGCTCATCCAGATTTTCGACAATGGTTATTAGATGAGGCTAAAAAACTGAATTATGTCTACTCAGATCAAATTTTACCGTGCGACGAGGAAGGTAGAATTTGCAGATATCCCTCAGAGTATGAAACCATTTCGACTCTACGAGGTGGAGAAAAGATTCAAATTCGCCCTGTTAAACCGACCGACGAACGATTATTAAAAGAATTGTATTATTCTTTAAATGAAACAGACATATACTTAAGATTTTTCGAACTTAGGAAAGACTTTACTCATTCTAAGACACAAAATGAAGTAAATATAGATTATAACAATGTATTCTCAATTGCCGCTTTCTCTGGAGATATAGGAAGAGAAGAAATGATCGCAAACGCCACATATTACTTGAATCCTCAACTCAATATGGCAGAATATAGCTTTTTGGTTAGGGAAGATTATCGTGGAAAAGGTCTGGGGTCTTTTCTATATCAACACTTAATTATCATAGCGAAAGAAAAAGGTATCAAAGGATTTTACGGCAACATCCACATTCAAAATAAAAGTACAGTACAAATAATTAGAAAGGGAGGTTATACTAAAATTAAACCTCCAGAAGCAGGAGAAAAGGAACTTTTTTACGAAGTATTTTTTGACAAGGAAAATTCGATGGATTAAATAATCAAAATTTTTAACTTATTTACATCATTTTTAGAACTACCACCTATGAAGTTTAAATATACTGATTATCACGTCCATACGAACTGGAGCTCGGACATATCAGAAGATGGTCCAAATTTTAACGATTACATCAAAATTGCAGAAGCAGAGGAAATCAATATATGTTTTCTGGAGCATTACGAGCTTTATAAAATAGAAAGAGACAAAAAAGATCCTTTCTATGATGGTAGAATCGATGATTACCTTGAAGAATTTGATGAATTGAAAGGGAATTATAAGTTCATTCTTAGCGGCCTCGAGCTGGAATATTATCGCGATAGAGAAATCGAATTATTAGAATTTTTGGATGACTATGAAAAAGAAATCGATTTTATTGGGGGTACTTTACATGAATGGATTTACCACTACCCTATAACTTCGCGAGCTAAATTACTTGAATTATTAGAAAAAGTTCAAATGAAAAAAGTCATAGATGATTACTTTGAAATCAGTAGGATGATGATAGAATCAAGAATCTTTAAGAATATATGCCATATAGATACTATTTTTCGTTACATTAATGAAAATGATATAATACCTTTAGATGATTGTGATGTATCTGAAGACAGAGTTCTAGACTTGGGACGGTTATGTATCAAGAATAAGATTCGCATTGAATACAATCTTTCAGGTGTAAAATTCCCTATCAATCGGTCGTTTCCTTCTAAGGATATTGCAGAGCAACTGAAATCGGAGAGAGCTAAATTCTTCGTTGGTTCTGATTCGCATCAAATTGAATATTTCAAAGAAACAGTTCCCAAAGTTAAAGAGGCTTATAAATTTTTAGGGTTGGATATTTAAAGGGCGCAAAAGACATGCAATCAAAAAATATCTTTAATAAACTAGATAAGTGGGACCAAAAAATCATATTAAGATTAAATGGTATTGGAGGAAAACCAGTAACAATCTTTTTGAAAATACTTTCTTTTGCTGGGAGAGAGACGATATGGATGTTTTTATTGGTTTTTTATCTATTCATTTATTACGATCCGTTGTTATTCTCATACATAGGTTCAATTTTCTTACTTGGAGTTGTCATTATTGCCCCAATAAAAAAGTTTTTTAATCGAGACAGACCTTTCGAAATACTGGAAGATATTAAGGTTCTCGAGAGAAAACCTACGTCGAGAAGCTTTCCTTCTTGGCACGCTTATAATGTCGCTTCTCAAGGATTGCTATTAGCTTATTTGTTAAATTCATTGTTAGTAGCAATTCTAGTTCTAATTTTTGCCGTGATAATTTCATTTTCTAGAATTCAGTTAGGAGTTCATTATCCGAGCGATGTAGTATTTGGTTTTTTCATTGGATTTATAGGTTTTATTTTAGCTATAAGCATTGTAACTCCCATTTTAATGAGGGTAATTTCATTTTTTGAGCTTGCTATCGGAAGCCAAATTCATTATCAGGTATTTAATCCATTACTTCTAGAAAATTTCTTCTATTCAATTTTGGTATTAGGATTAATGATCCTGATTTTTATTCTTGCTATTAATAAAAGGATTAAGGCGTTTATTAGAAAGTTATAAGAAGCGTTTAAAGGTTCAATTTTCGCTTCTTTTCAAATAGAGTTTTTAACTCATCTAAAACTTTTGACCTAGAATCTCCCGGTCCACCTGGCGCGGACGCACTACCAGGGGGTGTTAAACCAATCGGTACCCCATTTTGAGCCATTTGAAATGCTCCACTCTCAATAGCGCGCAATCTATTATCTAGTTCAGATAATTGTTTCGAAAGGCTTTCTGATAACCGTATAACAGCATTCATGGTTTCTTCTAAGGTTTTTCCCAAACCTTCGACTTTTCTTAAAGTTGGACTTGTTAGAGAGTCTGTAGACCTCATTACTTCCTTAATATATTTAGAAAACTCAGGTTCGTTAGTTATTAGGGAAAAAATTGAAGTCATATAAGCCTCGTAATCGCAGTCATATGTAGTTAATAATTGATTTAGGTTATCTTTTAGGAGTTCGATATTCAATAGCGTTTCGGGGTCGCGTTTTAAATCCGGATCGCATTTATGTATGTATATTAATACAAATGGTTCCTCTTCTAATGTCGATAAGATTTCTAGTATTTGTTCAAAATACTCAAATGATTCGGCATATCTTTCAGGATCTTGAACATCAATTACATAGATCAATAAATCAGTTTGTAGAAAATATTGTTCTGGTTTATCAAAATACTTACTTCTGTATTTTGCCTGCCCTCCGAAGTCCCAAATATAAAGATCTATATCAGAGCTACCTGTTTCGATATGACGGCGATCTACCCCTTTAGTCGGCGTTAAATTAGCTAAATCGGATATACCTAATCGTCCTCCAAATTTGCTCAAAATAGCCGTTTTTCCGGCATTATCTAATCCAATAACAATTACCTTTTGGGCTGATTTTTGGAGAATCTCTCCTTCGTCTACCATATTGGTAATGATCGAACTTATAAAAATAGCTTTCTTTATAGCTTTTTCAAGCCCGGGATTCTCTGCTTTTATCGTAGTGACTTTTCTATCAAACTGTTCCTGTAATTCAGTAACTTCCAGAGGATCTTTTGTTGTTCCAAAAACCTTCAAATTTTTAAAAGGATTATCCCTATTTAATTTGGATATTTCTTCAATTTTTGATATTTGTAAAAGATCTTTTAAAATTTTAGCCTCGATTTTAGAAATGAATTTGTAAGAGTGAACGGGTAGCTTTTTTATTTCCTCAATAGTTTTAAATTTATCCGCTTTCAATACTTTTGGATCGAGAAATTTCGAAAAGATATTTAAAATATTTGTGATATCAGATGACATTTTGTTGGCAGTTTGTATTAATTTGTATTTATTAACTTTAAAGCTTAGAATAAAATAATTTTTAATTACGAATCTTTTAAGATTATAGTTAAATAGACTAAGATTTAAATCTTCACTACAGCTATTAAATTAAATTGATTAAGATTTAAATATATAGTTTATTTTAAATATTATACTGAAATTGATTAATCCTAATATTTGCATTTAAGTTAAACAGTAGATATGCCGTCAAGTTTTGAAGACAATGGATTTTTTGACGAGAAGGAAGAGGAATCTTGTTGCGATTCTCCTAAAATCAGTGAGGAAGATGGATTCTACGTATGTTTGAATTGTGGTTCGGTATATGGAAGAATTTTAGACGATTCACCGCGTAGAGCTTTCACACAAGAAGAAATCCAAAAAAGAAAAAGCAACGAAAGGGTTTACAGTCCTATTGGGCCCCGAACGATTATTAGGGGTAGTAGAGATGCACGAGGGACTTTATTGAGCCCAAAATATAAATCTAAATTTAACAGACTTGCAAAAATTCATAGATCCTTAACTACTTCTTTCGAACGAAACCTTTGGATTGCTTTACCAAATTTACAGCGTTTACAAAAAAGACTAGGCATCCCTGACACCGTTGCGGAAGACGCTCTAAGAATTTATACTCAAACTGTCAAAAAGAAGCTAACAATGGGAAGAAGTATCGATACTCTTCTTTCTGCTTCCATTTTTTGCGCACTTAGAGTACACGGGATTCCAAGAACTGTAGAAGAAATTACTAAAGTTGCTCAAATTCCAAAAAAAAAAGTAATTAAGAGTTATCGGTTAATATTAATGGAAGTTTTACCAAATTTAAATTTGAAAGTTCAACATTTCGGACCTATTCGTTATGTAGATAAATTTAACGATGAATTAAAACTTTCAATGCAATGTAGAAACACTGCTGTCAAAATAATAGAAAAAGCTCAAGATAGCGGTTTTAATTCTGCGGGAAAAGATCCAAAAGGAATCGCTGCTGCAGCTATTTATATCGGCTCCAAAATATGTAGCGAGAATCGCACTCAGAAAGAGATTAGTAAACTCGCGAGAGTTACAGAGGTGACTTTGCGAATGCGGGTTAAAGATCTTATGAAATACGCTAATATGGTTTAAAACTTTTTAGAATGCAATTTCAGAACAAATCAAATTTTTCTTCATCAAACAAGGGTAGAATTTCTAGTAATTCATTGATTTTTGGAAGAAAAGTATCCATTTTAAATGAAATTACATCAAGAATAAAATCTATACAGAGAATATAGTAAGTTTCTTCTACAAGCTTTTTATTGAAACCCAGCGAATCAAGGTATTGCCTAATGTTTAATCTAACAGTGTTTATTGGTTCTCCGGCTTTTATATAAGCCAATCCGTGTAATAGAACTGTTAAAGTACTAGTCCTTAAGTCTCTTTTATTAGCTAAACTTTGAGCTAATCTGAAGTATTCTGAACCAGCTTCCTTATAAGATTTTGTTTCAAGCAAGGAGATTACTTCTTTATAATATCTTTTTTTCATGGCATTTCTTTGTTTTAAAAATTCTGGTCTTTCTCTCCTCACATCTCCCATTTTTTGTTGTAATTTACTAAACTTTTGCGATTCTACGATCTCAAACGTCCTCTTTTTGCCTAATTCTTCTCTTGATAATTTATCCTCCAGAGGTTCGCTTTTTTGTTCTTCGAATCTAATAGATTCTAATAAAGATATTTCGGGATCAAAAAGAACTAACTTATCAATTAGAAGGTCAATACAGACACTTATCAATTTTAGATTATCGCTTTCTAAAGCAAGTAGTAATTCTTTGAAGATTTTAATCTCGGGTAGATCCTCGAATTCAGGTTGAATTTCTTTGTATTTTGCTATTGTACTGGTAAAATCAGTTTTTACTATAGATATTTTTTTACTCTTACTTAATGATAGCAATTTTAGTATCAAACTTAATGCTGCTTGCCTTAAGAATTTTTTTTCTAGCAATTTTGGAATAGTATCCTTATAATCATTAGCAGCAACCTCGTATTTTTTATTAGCTAAATCTTCTAAAGCCAACTTCCAGTATTGATTTTTCATCAGTTTCCTTTTTGCAATATCATTCTTCTCCTTCAAGATATTATTGGCTAGATCGCGGAGGTTTTCAAGTTTATATTCAGTTTCAGCTATTTCCTTTTCTAAATCTTCAGGTTCGAGAACTTTAAGTGATTTACCTAAAATTTCATAGAGAAGAGATATCTCTTCATCTAATAAGGGTAAATTTTCAACAAACTCTATTGATTCTTGAAGTTTACTAGAATCTCCCAATTTCTCAATGTCTAAAATATATTCAACCAAAGCAACTGAAAATGTCTCTGAAAAAGATTTTTCAAGACTTCCTAGTTTCTTTTTTGTTTGCTCTAGAATTTTCCTAAATCCCTCAATCTGGTTCTGTTTTATATACATTAGCAGGGTTATTGCTAAGGATAAACCCGCTAATTGAAATCTGCTACTATCAATTAAACGATTTATATTTTCTTCATAGTTCTTAACTGCTTTATCATAATTCTTTTCATTTAAATTTGTTAAAGCTTCAGTGAAATAAGCCCTCCTCAGTGCTCTATTTTGTTTTAATAATGAATCTCTTTCTTGGAGGGCTTCCCTTGCTTTATTTCGAATAATAGAAAGTCTTTCTTTTGAAATTTCTCCTCTAGAAGATTCCTCAGCTTTCTTAGCTTCAGTAGAGCTTTTTTCGCCTTCGAGTTTTTCTATTTTTCTGTTTAATTCTGTTTTTCGAAAGTTATTCTCAATCATATTTAAGATAGCATGAGCAGAAGGTAGTTCATCAAGATCGATATAAATTTCTGTTATTCTCTCATATATCTCATCGAAGTTCAATTTGCGATTATCAAGGTACATCAAAGAGATTTCTTTAGCTTTATTAACCAATATTATGGCGGTATTTATAACGTCTGTGGTAGCACTACTATTAACCATTTTCATTGCCTTGGATTTAATAGAATCAACAAAAATCTCGCTAACTTCCTTAGACTGTTCGTAGAGTAATTGTTCTCTAAAAATAGAAATGAAATTTATTAGTACATCTTCAAGTATGTCGTGATCGCGTTCTCTAATAATATCGTTCAACTTTTCTATGATAATTTGAAACTTATTCCTAAGATAAATCAATTTTGCTTTTTTTGATAAATCATAGTACATTTTAAAAAATTGGTCGAATTCTTTTCCAATTATTAAGATATCTAGAGCTTTTTTAATCATTTCAATGTAAATTTCTTCCCTTCCAACTCTTTTCAAAAATTCTACTTGAACTTTCACGTGTTTTGCGGCTTTAGTATAATCGTTTTTTTCTATAAATTGATTAGCTTCTTTAATAATCTGAGTATTAATTTCTTTAAAGATGTCTAACTCATATTCTATGAAAGTATTTAGGAACTCTATGCCTTTATTGATATTCTCCTCTAGTTGTTTTTTAATAAATACTTTATTTTCGTCCTCAACTTTAGAACTTAGTGCTGTTAATTTTTTCTTTAATTTTAAAGAATTCAAACTATTGATCAATATTGTAGCATTACCAAAATCAAGATTATTTAAGAATTGCGTAATTAACTGTTCTAGATGAGAATCAACATCTGGTTTTTTAACATTGTAAGCTTTTGAGAGATTTTCAATCTCCTCGTAATATTGTTTAGCAGGAATCGGTAGTTCTTTCTTAAGGTATATCTTCAATAGGCTGATTAAGACTTTTATTAACTTATTTGTAAACAGTTCCAATTCTTCAAACAGTCCTTCCTGCTGGTATTGAGAGACCGCAAGGTATAATTGAGCTCTAGCTGCTATAAAATTCTCTTCCTTGACTAAAAAATCTGCAGCAGCGATAATTTTATCAGCTACTCCTCGAAGGATAAGAAGAGCCTGTTCGTGAGGTAGATTAGCAAGAACATTAAACGCATTTTCAACCCTACAGGCAGATATATAAGCATTAATCGCTAATTTAAAAGACTCATCCATTAAGTTGTTATCTTTAATTTCAATAGCGGACCATTGGGCTGCGGCTAGATACTGTGTGGCGGCTTGAATAAAGTTACGATTGTTAAATAACTTATTACCTTCTAAAACCATTGATTCGGCGTATAATCTCTTAAAATTCTCCTCTTTTTTTTTATCTACGGGTTGCAGAATTTGTGAAGCTTCCAAATACAGATTTACTTTTGAATAAAGAAAAGCAGCTTGTTCGCAAATGATGTAGTATTCCTCTTTATTAAATATGTCAGCAATCATCGCAGCTTTTTTGATAGCTTTAGCTGCAAAGAAATAAAGTTCAGGTTTTTCTTCATTATTCGCTTTTTTAAAGAAGATGTTTGCTAGCTGAATATAGATTGGAAATCTCATCCACGCATTTTCTATATTCAACGGTGTATCTCCAGATATCATCGCTAAACATAAACATTGCAAAGCTTGGTGAAATTCTCTTGGTTGAAGGTTAACAAATGCTTCCATATCAACATACTCTAACCACGTGTTTTCTAACAATTCATTTACTGATATTGGTAATATTCCTCGCTGATCATAGTACATCAGAACAATAGGTATGCTTCTTTTTATTGATCTGATATCGTGTAGTATGGAATCGAAAATTTCTATTTCTTCGGTATTTAAAGGATTTATGAAATAGATTACACCATCTACAGTTCCAAGCATTTCATCAAAATCAGAATCAGTATTTGTTATGTCAGTAATAGCATTTACTTCCAAATCGCAAATATCCTCAAAAGCGTTTACTTCTCTATACCACTCTAAATAAGCTCCTTTAGTTTCACCCTCTTCTCCGAATGCTCTAAGAGCGTAAAAAGAAATGGCTTCTCCATCTAGACCCAGTAGAAGAATTTTAAAGATATAGCGCATAAAATTGACTTAATTTAGTTATTTTATATTTCAAACCTAATATTATAATAAAACATTATTCTATATTATATACTTTTTTCGTTTCAAATAGAAGACTAAAAGAATTATAAAAAAGTTAAAAAATTTTCAAAATTTTCTTTTCTTAATTCAAGGAATATATTAATAAACAAAATACTCAATAAATGTCATATGCTGGGGATCTTAACTGGAGTATATCGAGAGAAATTATAACATAATAAAAGAGAGAATGATCCAGCAAATGGAACAATCTCTTAAAAAAGGCCGAAAACTTATAGATACCGAATTAGATACAGGAATTTTAAATTTTATAGTGAGACCTGTAGTTAAAGCGTTTTACGATTTTTGGGCCACGCATGACGCAAAGAAGGGAACATTGAAACAGATAGACGTAACTCTTGATGCTGGTAGGCAATTATTGTTAAATGGTAAATCTGAAGAAAGTTTTAGTAATATTATCGAACAGTACTTCCCAAAATATCTTAAAGGTGACCAAGTAACATATCAATGCAGTAAAAACCATGAAAACTACGAAAAATTAAAAGAAAATGCAAAGGAAACGTTTATTAATTATCTTGAAGAAGTGAGAACATTTCTTAGCGTTGAAGAAGATGTAAATGAATATAATGAACTTGCCAGAGTTGCATTTAAAACTAAAGAACTTGCTACTATGAATTTAATGAAACAATTAGAGTTCACGGAAAAGGGAATTAAAATTATTGAAAAGGATCCAAGTATTCTATCTTTACCAGCAGGTAAGAAAATAATTATTAAATCTCTTCGCAAAGGATTCGAAGAGACCAAGAAAGAATTTTTAGAAGCTATTGAAGATACTTATGATTAATAATAGTTAAACCATTAAATTATGAGACTTTAATATTAAAATAATAGAAAAAGATACAAAAAACGAGATTTATCAATCAAGAGAGAAGTAATAATGAGTCATATACCAAGAAACTATAAAATCGTTGAAGAAAAGATGATTTCAACAACTGATTTGTCACTAGGTTATGGTAGAGAATTAATTGATACGGAGTTAGATACCGGAGCATTTAATTTTGTTGTGAAACCAATAGTGAAAGCTTTCTATAAGATTTGGAGCGATAATAACGCTCGTGTTGGGACTTTAAAACAAATTAAAATCGCCTTAGATTCTGCAAAAACACTACTTGAAAATGGTGAGATTACTAAAGAAAGATTTGATGAAGTGATAAATAAAAACTTCCCAAATTATTTAGAAAATGATCAAACTGATAAGCAGTGCAAAAAAGATCATAAACACTATAAAAAATTGAAAGAAATTACTAAGAAGTCTTTTATTTCCCAAGTGGAAGAATGCATTCTATTTTTAAACATAAATGAAGATGTAAAAAATTATCACGAATTATCAAGAGCGGCTTTTAAAACAAAAGAAAATGCCTTACAAGCTCTGAAACGACAATTGGATTATAATGAAGATGGTATAGCAATAGTGGAGGAAGACGATAGCATTCTAAATGTTCCCGCCGGGAAAAATATTATTGTTTCCGTCCTTAGAAAAGGATTTGAAATGACGAAATTTAAATTAATTGAAGAACTTGATATTATTTTTAACTAATTAAGTCTAAGTTTTTTTATCTACCTTCATTTTATGCGATTAGTATGAGCATTGATAAAAAACCAAAAATTACCTTGCGATTAATATTTGTTAATATTCTAGTTATAATTTTTATTATAATGAGTTATATATATGTTTCTAAATCATTTGGTTCAATTTCTACACCATTTATCGGTAATTACGAGTTTTCATTAGTATTTGGAGTTTCTTTATTAGTATTTACTTTTTTCGCAATATTAGCAGGTCCAATTCAAGCTTTCATAGCAGGTTTTTTTGGTGAACTTTTATTTCAACTTGCTAATCCAACTATCTACAAAAGTGTTTTCGTAGATTGGTGTTTTATTGTAGCATTATTCGGTATGATAGCGGGGATTTACAAGTATAAACCCTTAAAATATCAAAAGATTAAGAAGATTCTCTATAGTATTTTAATTTTAGTTATAGATTCTATTATTGTGATGTTTTTCATTACAGGTTTCCAATTTATATTCTATTCAACTTCGCTACAATTTGAAATATTACTTATTAATAGTGGCTTAAAATTTTTCTTAGAAGCTCTTCTTTCGGTTATTATTATAGTGCCCATTCTTCTGGTTATTTATGACAAAGTTCTAGCTACAACAGAACACCATTTATATTACTTGGGTTTAACACATCACCCTATTTCTGCGAGTGACCATACATTCTATTTTCAATTTGGAAGGACAAAACTTTATTTGTGTTCTAGATGTTCAGGTATGGTAATCGGAATAATTATGTCTATATTTTTTACTCATTTAGTTCAGCAAATATTTGATAGCCAATTTAGTCCTGAAGTAGCGTTATTTATAGTAATTATCTTTCCAATACCGGGTTTAATCGATTGGGGGACTCAAAAACTTTTATTTAGGACGAGTACCACGGAATCTCGATTATTTACTGGATTTATTATCGGAGTTGCTGCCCAATTCATTTCTTTAACGGGAAATTATTACTTCATTACATTGATTATTGTTACATTCTATTTTGGCGTACTTATCATCTTAATTTTTTTTGGTCAGAAAAAATTGATAAGGGAATTGAACAAGGAATTAACCTCAGAACCCAATGAAGAATTTGATTTAGGATAAGTCTTATAAATTAATTACTTAAGTGTTTAAATGAATAATATTATTTTCATCCACGGTCTTGAAAGTTCTGGTAAAGGATTTAAAGGTTTGTATTTAAAAGAAATAATTCCAGAAATTCTTACTCCTGATTTCGTAGAGTATGATCCAAAAAGAACGCTTAAAGACCTTCTTGACGCGCGGATGGCTCAATTAAATACAATATTAAGTAAAAAAGAGTTATGGGTTATTATCGGCTCGAGTTTCGGAGGATTAATGGGTGTTCTTTTTACTCTCCAGAATCCGAAGAAAGTAAAACGGTTAATATTATTAGCACCTTATTTAGCTACTAAACTGTTGAAATGGGATAGTCGTACTCAGATCAATATACCAGTAATAGTATTTCACGGTAAAAATGATGAAATAGCAAAATTTACACCATCTCGAGAACAAGCTTACAGATTATTTGCTAAACTTCAATTCAACGCGACGGAAGACGATCATAATCTTAATCAAACAGTGGAAAAGTTAAATTGGAAAGATTTAACTTCTTAATTATTAAAAAAAGATCAACTCAATTGAAGCTAC
Organism: Promethearchaeota archaeon; assembly: GCA_013375475.1. GTDB lineage: Archaea > Asgardarchaeota > Lokiarchaeia > Sigyniarchaeales > SOKP01 > SOKP01. The sequence continues at coordinate 68,074 of JABXKD010000005.1, read as the reverse complement.
CTAAATTTTAATTGATTTTTCTAAAAATTGGACCCCATTATTTTTATATTCAAATTCCTACTTCTGTTAATTAAGATTTTATTTTTCAATTAGAGTTATTTTTTTAAATCAAAGATGCTTGAAAAATGGTTTTTACTAAAAACGGGTATTTTTACGCTTTCTTTAGGAGCTCTTCAGTATCCAGAAATATTATTCTTAAGAAAAAAAACCAAATTGAAATTCAATGTAATTCATAAATTAAAAAAATTAAATAAAATAATTAATATATAAGTGTGAGGCTTAAATGGAAAATAAACTATACGTTTGCCGCAGTTGCCAATATGTTTTTCCAAAGGAGTTATCAGAACTAATAGAATCTAAAGTTCAAGTATACTGTGAAATGTGTGGAACACCTTTTTCGTTATCAGGTGTAAGTTTTAAACAAGCTACTGTAAGAGAGTCAGAAGTACTGACACATAAACTCACCAAATACGGAATTGCCGATAAAGAGAAATCTAATCTTGACAAAGCAATAAAGAGTTTAAATAAGTTTGATTATCTTCCTATTGCAATTTTTCCTATTATTACCTTACTCTTAAGCCTCTTCAGTGCCCGCAGTTCAGGAGGCATTAATCTCATAATAAGTGCGTATCTTATTGTGTTTAGTAGTTTATTAATCATTATTTACGACTCTCAATTTATATCCCCGAGAATTAAATCTAATAGTTATGATGAAATAGCTCTTGATGCTATTTGTTATGGGATTTTAGGTTGTATTATCTATGGAACTGGCGTAATCATATTAATTAAGGGAATATTAATATTTATTTACTCTGCTAAGAACTCTGAAGGGGGGGATCACAAGATATATCAATTTGGTTTAAAATTAAAGAATTCCATAAATAATTTCTCCGCTAAAGCTGGTTTTGTAATCCTATTACTTGTGTTAAATGGCATATTTTTTAGTAGCATTGAATTTAGCATTATTAAAATTATTACATCTTTTTTTAATGATCTAACCTTGATAATATTCCTAATATCTTTGATTTTGATGTCTCTTATTGTCTTGATCATAGATTTAAAATTAAGGAAGCGGATATACAACAAGAAAGAGTTTTTTGGAATTGACGTCGTAAGAACATTCATTTTAGGAGCACTAGGTACAGGGTTCTTTTCTACAGGAATATTAATTCTGTTAAAAGCAATTTTATTACTTGCGCTTTATGTGGGAAAGCCAATTGATTTATATGGAAAGCTGATGATAAAAGAACCGGAAGCAAAATTTGTTCCAATACAAAAAGAATTAAAAGAGGGACCCAAGTTAGAACAAATTAAAAAAGAACAAATCACATCAGAACAAGCAGAACCTATACAAGTAGAACCTGTAAAAACAGAACTGAAACCTCAGGAAGTTAAAGCGGAAGAAAAACCTCCAGAAGAAGAACCTGAAGAAGATATAATTATCGAGGAAGATCGTGAAATTGAAACAGCTGAAGATGTAGTTCAACATAAAGAAGAAGAAAAAGAAAAAGAAGATGACACCACATTAAGGCTTCATGAGTCTCTTCTGCCCGTTAAAAACGAAAAAGATAGGAAAATCGTTAAAGAATACTTTTCTAAGATCTTTAATATCATCTCCAAAGATTTAAGAAAGCAGATACTGGAACTCGAAATACCAAAGAAGGAGCGGAAGAGTATACTTAAAGAATTAGCGTTCTTAGCTGAAGAGGAACAAATAAACTATATTGAAGAGTTGAGGAATCTATATCAGGAAATTCCAAAGAAATTATTTGAAAGAATACGCAATCTACCAAATTTTAAACCAAAATATTACGAGAAAATCGTAGAAGAACTAAAATATATGGACGAAGAACAGCAAATAGAATATATGAAATTTTTAGAAAAACATGCTTAATACGGAAAAAGAGACTTCAATCAAAAAATGTCGTTAGAAAAAAGAAGAGAAACGAAGGAGAATAGAGTGGAAAAAGAACTAGAAGGAAGTTCATTTAGGCGATTAGATTTTACTCCTTTACAGGATCTTGAAGCTAAGAAGAAAAAAAAGGTAAAAGACCAGATTGAGCCGGAAACAGAATTAAATGTAATTGAAAAAGATGTCTTAAACATTGCTCAAGATATACTAAAATTAAAACGGTATGACGCTGATTTTGAGATTGATCTTTCCTCTGAAGCCGAATTGCAGAAGTTTCCTATTATTGAGAAACTATATGCTAAGAGTATTGCAAAACTTGCATATAAGAAGGGTTATAGCAAGGAAGAAATCTTTTTATCTATCCGAAGTTTAGAAGAAAAGAATTGGATAGTCACTAATGAACGAAGAACAAAACTAGAAATACTAAATAACGAAAAATTAGTTAAAATCCTAAAATTCATAGAAAACAATCCGGGGATTCACGCCAGGAACGAAAAAATCGAATTAGAATTAGAAATAACCAGAACGCCGTTCTTAAAACACATTATGACATTAGAACGATTTAAATTAATTAGATCGAAAAAAATTGGAAAATCTCTACATTATTTCTTAGCAGATGTTCCAGAAGATTATGACAAGTACAAAGTCATTTTCTCAAATCCTTTAATTCCAAAAATAATCGAAGAAATTTTTAAAGACGAAGGAATAGCTATTTCAAGAATAGGCGAAATTCTTGATGTGTATTCTGGGACGATTCAATATTACATGAAAAAATTGAAAGATTTAGATCTTATCAAATCCGCCAAGACTCAGAAAGAACAGAAGATACACGTTGTTAATGTGGAATTGCTTACCAGATTTAACGAGTTTTTTGGTGAACCAGATTTTTCTGAGTTGTTGAAAGGATTATAAATATATTAATTTCAAAGCGTGTGTTGTATTTTTGGAAGCGCGTTGATCAATATTTTAATAGCATTATCAATCCCAGTTTCCATATCGGGATGGATTTCGTTTGAATTTAATAGGTCATACTTAGGGTGCCCGGGTAAATCTGATACGGAAAGTATTGAGGCAACTTTTATGTTATATAATGTCGCTAATAAAAACAGAATTGAGCTTTCCATATCAATTGCTTCTATATTTACTGCTTTAAGTGACCTAATAAATTCAAAAGTTTCACAAAATAAAGCGTCTGTTGTCCAAAGGTCTGCTTCTCTTATTCTATTTGGCCTAAATGCCCGAGCTTCTTTAAGTAATAGATCCTTTAAGATTTCATTTGGTTTAGAGATATAAATAGTCTGAGGACTGGCAATTATATTCTGGGTTGTTGATAGGGGATTCTGAATTGAATCTAAACTGTTTAACAACATCGGATTGGCTCTTAAGTATTCAGCGCTCGTTCCATCACCACAATAAGCTGATTTTGGTATCACTATATCGCCAATATTTATTTCAGTATTCTCTCCATAAATTCCACCGCAAAAATCTACCCTAACTATTATTTTTGCTTTTGAACGTTTCAAGCACTCTAACGTAAACGCTGCGTTGGGAGCACCTACTTGAGAACGGATTACACTTACCTTAATTCCGTTTAGAACTCCATTGTATACTCTCCCGTGTATAATTTTATTCTGTAATTTATTCACGATTTTTTTCATTACTAGTTTTACTGCGGGTAGTATAACTATCTCATTAATGTTTGAAGAACTAGTTTCTAAAATCATCCTGACTATTTTATCATCTACGCTAATGAATTTTAAACCTAAATTAAGCATTTGACTTTTAATTTTATTTAACATTTCTATTTTCAGTTAAAGTTTGTAAAGTGATGATAATTATATTTTATAAGTTGGTTCCTAATTACTAATGTACTTATAATTCTAAATAATAATTTTTAATATCTAAATTAGATACATTAATCTATATTTATGATTTACTAGGATACGACAAATAACATGGTCCTCTGCGATGACGAATCCATACATTATTGACAACAAAATTACAAATAAGTTTGTTGAAACTTATACTAAAACAACCTATCGCATTATAGGGAAGAATAAACATACTGCGATTAAACCATGTCATTGGTTAGAACAAAAATTGATGACGGGGAGAGAGAATAGAAATTGTTATAAGGGTATTTTTGGAGTTCAAAGTCATAGATGCTTACAAAATACTCCTTCTATGCCATTCTGTAATCAACAGTGTGTTTTCTGCTGGAGAGATACTGAACAAGGAAATCTAAGCAGTCAATTCTGTGTTGAGTCTGATGATCCTAAATATTTAATTGACGAAATGATTCGTCAACATCAAGATATTATAAAAAACCACTTACCATTAAGGAGATATCTTGAAAACTATGAAATTATGGTTGATCTCCTCAATTATATGTTAAAAAATAGGGAAGATCAAAGTATTAATTCACTTTCGAAAGGCCTTCATGTTAGTAAGAATAAAATCGAGCGAGCATTTAATCTATTGAAAAATCAAGAGTTTCTCATACCGACTGATAATTCATTAAAGACTTTTAAACTTGATAGTGAAATTTCATGCTGTATAGACTCTAGAGATGAAATAGTTAAATTGATTAATTTATCTTTAACATCCCCCGACGAAATTATGCAAACACACAGCGAAGCAATGAATCCTAATCACGCAGCAATCTCTCTTGATGGTGAGCCGTTCTTATATCCAAAATTAGATGGTTTAGTGAGCGAGTTTCGCAATCGAAATATGACCACCTTCATAGTTACTAATGGTACATTACCAGAAAGAATTCAAAGCTTAAATTCATTGCCGTCTCAACTTTATATCACCCTACCAGCACCTAATAAGGTAATTTACAAAAAAGTATGCCGCCCGATGATTAAAAATGGGTGGGAGAAGATATTGGATAGTTTAAGTTTAGTTGAAAGTTTGTCTTGCAGATCTGTAATAAGATTAACAGCTGTAAAAAATCTAAATTTGATGGACAAATTTATAGAAGATTACATTAGAATAGTTAAGATGGCAAATCCCAATTTTTTTGAAATTAAAGGATTTACGCTTCAGGCAAGTGCACTAAATATAAAAGAACGTCTGAAAAGTGACAAACCTATACAGCACTATTTCCCTACCTACGAAGATTTAAAGAATTTTGCCCTCAAATTCGAAGAAATAGGGAATCTTCCACTAATCTATAAAAATAAGGCAAGTAGGGATTTCTTGTTTGCTATAAATTGGGATAAGAAGAAAAATCCAGCTATAACAAACCCGTGATGGTTTAAAAAGAGTATTTAGCCTTCCTTTTGAAGGGATATATTTATAATCCGTTTTAATTTCTCTATATTTGTTTTTTTTATTGCTGAGAATTCTAAATAAGGTATTTCCTTATAATCACTAACATACTCACCAGAGGTTTGAACTAAGTTTAATCCATAATCCTTAGCTGAATTGATCAACAAGGAATTTATCTTTTTCTTATCAAAAACTGAGATTTTATCTATTTTGTTTAAAATAACAAGAATTGGTATTTCAAATTCCCTTAGAAATTTAATTAACTCAAAAGATAGAGGAATAGTAGTATCATTTTCCAGGTAATATTTTTTTAACTCATCTTCTATCCTTAAGGCATTCAATACTACTAAACTAAAAAAGTAGTTATCATGGTGTTTTTCAATATGGATAACTAGTTGTTTCTTTATGTGTTCTTCTCTCCGGCGACTCGAACTATTCATATATCCAAACCCGGGTAGATCTACGATTTTGTAAGGCATTTGAGGAAATCCAATAGATTTTATCATGAGTGTGCTTCCAGGTTGTTTACCTGCTTTACCTTTAAACTTTTTCGGATTTGGAACTAATAATCTTGTTATTGAACTTTTTCCTACATTTGAATTTCCGATAATGAGCAAAGAAGGTTTATTTTTCATGGTTTTAAATAATCTTGTATCGCTATATTGATGATATCTGCTTATTAATTAAATTTTTTTAATCCTATTAACATTCCAAGGTTTTCTAATCTAAGAAATTCCTAAAATATGTAAAAAAGAGTAAAATTAATAAAAGATTAAAAAAAATTATTGTGTAAAGATTTCCTTTACACAATTCGAGAAGATTCAACTCGAGAAGATTCAGAATTTGATGTGACTCTAGGTCCTAAAAAAACTTCTATCACATACGAAGATTATCTAGCGCTAAATCAAATGAGAGAAGATATAAGTGTCGGGATGAATCGCGTAGAATTTTATAAAACACTGATTAGATGTGGAAATGCCCCCTCAAGCGAAATAGACTTAAAATGGAAATGCAATAAAAAGAAACATGCCTGGCAAGCTAATTACCAAAAGATAAGAAACGGCGATGGATGCCCTCGTTGTTCTAAAAGTTCTAAATTAAATACTTATACTACTAAAGATTTAATTGAAGATTTGAGAAACGAAATACAACAGCTTTCTGAAGAATTAGCATTGATCTTTCCAGAAAGGTTGGTAACAAAGCATGGGAATAAATATTCTGATCAGACTCTTTCTAAAATATGGGGGAGGAATGAAAAGTATGTATCCTCATATGTAATTAAAAGGACTAAAGAAGACCCCAATTTTACTATAAAAGAAAAAGATTTGATACTCTTAAAAGAAAATATAGAAAAGAAATTAGGAATGAAAGCGAGGAGTTGCTCTGAAATAATTAAAAAATATCAAAACAATGGGCTAAACACTCTCCAATTTATTGATATTTTGGAAAAGGAATTAGGAAGAGTTTCAGGAGAACTTAAAATATCTGATGAAGAATTGGGCATGATTCTTACTGGTACTCACGGATTTATTAAAAATGTTTTTACTCGTATAATGTATTCCTCTCACCACTCTTATAATCCTCATTATAAATTCTCAAAAGAGAGATTAAGTGAGATCAGGGAATTTCTTAATGAAATCTTTGGAAATAAAGCAAAAAAATGCATAGAATTGATAAAAAAATATGAAAAACTCAATCCTGATTTAAAGGAATATTCGTTACAACAATATACGATAACAAGACCCAATTACTTCCATAATATTGAGAAATTCCCCGAAAAGTCTTATTGGTTTGGATTTTTGTCTGCTGATGCCACTCGAGCTGAAAAAAATGGACGGATCACAATAAAGCTAGCATTAAAAGATAAATATCTACTCGAAAAATTTGCTAAAGCAGTCGGTTTACCAATAGATCGGATTAAATTCCGCTTAATTTATAGACGGTATAAGGGGGAGTTGAAAGAATACAAAACAGCTATTCTTCGATTCGCTTGCAAACCAATGGGGATGGATCTTGACAAATTAGGATTTCGGAGTACTAAAAATGAACTAAATTCATTACCTAACTATGTAGTACAATGTTTAAGTAAAGCAAAAAAAAAATCAAAGCAAGAAAAGATTGAATGGTGGCAAACTTTGTCTGGGAAGGTAGCTTTGGGGTACCTTCTTGGTTTCTACGATGGAGATGGAACTTACAAGGGAGGTAAATCAGCAGGAATTTATGCAAAAAATAAAACTTATTTAAACCATATTAAGGAATTATTCAAGATTAAAAATAAAATTATAACGACAAAAGTTCCTGGAGAAATTGGATTAGTTTTCGACCAAGAGTGTACATTAAAAGGATGCTACCGTATTTCACTAGGTCCCAAGTTGTTCGAAATTATGATGAAATCCTACGATGGGAGTTTGAAAAGGAAAAGACTATTAAAAAAAAAAGTTATTATTATGGATTAAAAATCTCCCGCATCCATCGTGGTAGGAGAAAACCACCGTAAAAGGCGATCGAGCTTGAAATTAAAAGTACTCTTACAACTACTAACATTACTACTAATATAGGCTCCGTTGGATTAGTAAAAACCGTTCCTATCAGAAGTGATCTCGCGGTTTTCTCAAGCAAAGCGGCAATTGTAAAAGTGATAAAAGCAAATTCAAGGAGTTTCCCTTTTAGTCTAACTTCTTTATTTTCAGACCTTACAGACCTTCTAGCAAACTTGAAACCTGTTACGAATAAGATCAGAAATGATATGAACAACAATATTATTAAGAAATACCCCAAATCAGCACTAAAGGGCCGTAACGGGTTAATCACCCCTAACAAACTAATATCCAAGAAGAAATAATGATAGAAAAATAGTCCTTCAAAGACAATACCAAAGATAACAATAAGTGCTAATGCTTGTTTTTGTTTCTGATGACTGATCATATCTGTATAAGCAAAAATCCAGCAGAATAAAGCAACGGGAACGAAGGCATTACCTATTATAAAGTACCAATCTATTACTAGAGTTTGTTGAATAAATAAGCTCATTAGGAATGAGGCAGCCTCTGGTAGCCAAAGAGTGGACAACATAAGCCAACACAGTCCTACTAGAATATAAAGTCTATTCTTGTATTTGCTATATTTGGAGATGATTGTAAATCCGATAATGAAAGAAATTAAAACATATATTAAACTAAGCGTCCCTTGTAAGATATCTACTATATCCATAAATAACCACTATATTTTCTAATTTTTTTAAATAAAACAGTAACTAATTATTTTTTCTGATATATATAAGTTTAATTATCTCGCTGTGTGTACAAAAACTTCATCAATAATCTATTCATTAAATCTGATCAAAAAAATCGTCGTTGAGAAATTCCTTGTACATCTTTCTTTTTTCTTCTTCTTTTAAAATTGGTCTCGTACTAATTGGCTCTCCCACTTCTTCTAAAAGATCGCTAATCCCTTTAATTCCAATGTTAATTTTAAATTTACCTCCTCTAAAGTATTTAACAACTTGCTTCTCGTTCAGAGTCAATCGAAGGATATAACCTAGTCCAAAGTAGAATTGGTTTTCGGGAATTGGATCAATAGGGCTTTTACTGGTGACTTCTTTTAACATTTCGTAAAGTAATTCCTTGCTGGCAATGTGATCTTCTGCTTGATAGACCAAGTAATTAAGTACATGATACCATATCTTGTCTCGCTTATTTTTTGCACGATCTATAAATTTTTCGGGAGTAATTATATCCTTTTTAGTTTCTTGTTTTCGCTCGAGGAGTTCTTGTTTTATGCGTTCCTCTAATTCTGAGGATTCGGCGCTGCCAGTTGGGTATCCGCTTATTCCTGTGTCGACTGCTTTGTCTTCTTCTTGTTGTACAGACTCAATGGCTTTCTGCATTTCCTGAAGTTCGTCAAAATCAATATTATCAATATCAGAGAAGTCACTAATCATAGCTTCTTTTTGCATTAAATAATCTTCACGCTCGGTTTTTTGAGCATCAGATTCAAGGGATTCATATTCTTCTGAAATTTTCTCTTCAGTAACATCTTCACTTTGTAAGGTTTCCATTTCTTTAACCTTAGCAATTGCCTCTTGCATTTCTTGTAATTCTTCAAGGTCAAGATCCTCTAAATCAGAAAAATCAGTCTCGAGATTCTTCATATCTGAGATATATACATCTAAATCGTCTTGTTCTTTTCTTATTTCTTCTCTTGTTTCTTCTCTTGTTTCTTCTTTCTCAATATTAGTTTCTTCTTCATTTTGATTTTCTTGATCATCTGACATATTTACATCAATATTACTCTCTTCAATTCATTTCAAAATTCCCTTAATATTAATAATATTTCTTCAATTCTATAAATGTTAAGATTTGGACTAATTCCTATAGTTAAAAATATTTAAAGAAATTTTGACTATCAAGATTATGTCAATAGGAGAAAAAGAATATAAATTTAAAATTACTGTTATTGGTGATCCCGCTGTTGGTAAAACGACACTGGTTAAAAAATATACCACCGGATCGTTTCAAAAAGACTATATATCCACTTTGGGGGCTCAATTCTCAAATTATGAAGAAAAAATAGAAGGTAAGCAGGTTAAGCTGTTTATATGGGATATCGCAGGACAAGAAACCTTTGAAGTAATGCGTCGCAAATTTTATAATGGTAGTAGCGGTGCGATTATTGTATTTTCACACGCTCCTAAGGAATTAAAAAGCTACGATCACATTGAAAAGTGGTTTAAAGAACTTAAAAAATATTGCGGAGATATTCCAATAGCACTTTTTGGAAATAAAATCGACTTAATTAATGAAAACGATTTGACTTCTGATAAGGAGAAAATTAATTCGGATGTTAATGTTGGGAACTTTGTAAATGAACATGACATCATCGAATACTTTAAAACAAGTGCTTTGACAGGACAAGGAGTTATTGAAGCGTTCCAAAAACTAGTTAGAAAGCTCTATTATAAAGTTTCTGAAGAATAAAAATATAAAAAAAATAATAAAATAAAAATCTAAGTCTTTTTGTAAATAAACCGATCCCAACTTGAAGTATTTGGCAAGTGGTCTGGCATACCTTTACGTTTGCGAATTTCGAGGATAAGATCTTCTTCTAAACTATTTGGTACTTTTTCAAATCCCGAAAATTCGTATCCAAAAAAAGCCCTTCCTTGAGTAGAACCTCGAATATCGTCAGCTATACCAATAGTTTCAGCTGCGGGAATTTCACCCTGAACTCTTACGTACTCTCCTTCGGGAATTACGTTTGTAATTTTACCACGTCGCTTGCTAATAATAGCATTTACCGGTCCCTCAGTCCCTTCTGGAGTTTTCACGTCAATTTTCTGAATGGGTTCAAAAAGATGAGGTCCAGCGTCCAACATAGCTAGTGACATTGCTGAAAAAGCCATTCCAGCGATTTGACCATATGATGTATGCCTTGTATCTTCGTGAATTGTCATATCTGTGAAAACAACTTTAAATCCTGCGGCTGGTTCTTTCGCAAGAATACATTCTCCAAGCCAATCCCTAAAAGCGGCCGTTAAATACGATTTAACTTTATCGAATCGTTGTAATCCCGAGGTACCGTTTACGAGTAAGCTTCCTTGATACACATCAACAATTCGTCTAGCTTCTTTCGCGTCCCAATCAGCTTCCTCTCTCAAGATTTTAGCTTTATCCTTTTCATTCATCAGATCTGTTATTTTTCCAGACTCAATTAGTTTTTCCGTTTTCTCGTCTAGTGGTTCAATGTATAACAAAATGCGATTATGTGTGTTAGCTGATTTTGTGTAATAATCTCTGCTTCTCTTGGTTATTTTTTCTCGATATACTATAATCGGCTCTCCAATATTAATTTCCACTTGATTATTAATTCGCTTTGTAAGTATCTCAATTTGAAGCGGATCAATTCCGCTTAATATAAATTCTCCAGACTCTTTATCTAAACGATACATCGCAGTTGGATCTGCTTGAAGCCACTTGTTTACTACTGTAGTCAATTTATCTATCTCCTGTGGATCTTGGGCTTTTATACTTCTTGAAACAACGGGTTCACAGGCGTATTGGATTTTTTCAAAGGTGGGTAATTGGTATGCTTCCTCCTTATCTTTTGGTACGTCACTTGCAGACATAAATGTCTCTCCAGATGGGCAAATAAACCCGTATAAGGCAAATAAATTACCTGCTGGAACTCGGGGAATATCTAAAAGATCTGTTATTTCCATAACACCTAATCGTTTTACTCGATTTGTACTCCTACCGCCTATCAAATAAATTGAATCAGTGTGATCGAATGTACCAGAAAAAACGCGACCTATTAGAGTAGCTTGATACCCTCTTCGTGGATCTAAGAATATTTTTGTAATCATGCCATAGAGAGGACCTTTAGGATCGCATTTTTGAAGAGATTGTCCGAGTTCTGAGTTTAAATCGCCCCCCCATATATGAGGGATTCTATACTTTGAAGCTTCTACAGGATTAGGTAAATGATCCACAACCATCCTTAACATGGGCTCGTCAAGTGGAAGATTATCTCTCAACCATTGAATATCGCCTTCTTTATATTTTGCGAATACATCTTGTGGCTTTAAACCTTTTTCCAATAAAATCTCATATGTAAAACCCCACCCATGCTTCGCTGAGCCAACGGCAACGCTATTTTTAGCAAAATCGACGCCCCAACCTGATCCTTCAGGTCTAATCTTTTTGATTAATTCATTAACTTGTCTCGATATTTTGTCAATTTTCGCAAAAGTGTCTTCTGGGCTTAACTTAAGCTCGCTAATTAAGCGATCTACTTTATTTATAAATAGAACAGGTTTACAAAACTCTTCGCCAACAGATAATCGAATATTGGTTTCCGTTTGAGTCATGACACCCTCTAAAGCATCAACGAGAATTATAGCGCCATCGCTACCTCTAAGCGCACGCGATACTTCTCCGGTAAAAGAAATATGCCCAGGAGTATCGTTAATTTGAAGGATGTATGGTTCGTCGTCATCTGGTTTTCTAGGGTCATTGAAAGCTAATAAAACTACACTCGTGAAAATAGTAATTCCTCTTGCCTGCTCCTCTTCTTTCAGTAGAAAAAGTAAGTCTTATTCTAAATCTGAATCGGTCATTTGGAGCTGTCCGGCATCTTCTTCACGCATTAATCCTGCTCTTCTTAACAGATAGTCGCTTGCAGTTGTTTTACCGTGATCTATATGGGCTATAATACTAAATAGCCGCTTTTTTTCATATGAACCCGCAGTTATGAGATGCGCGATCTCCTCAGGGTTCTTTACCTTTACTATGATATATCATCTCTTAAATTTTATTTAATATAATAGCTAAAATATAGCAAATCATAAAAATTTTATGCTTTTATGAATAAACAAGAAGAAGATCATTGTTTAAATGGATTTTTTTCTCCAATTTCTATTAAATGCTGAGTTCTTTCATTATATAATTTATTAAGCTTAGTGATTGCTGAACTTTGCTTTCTCTCATAAGATAATTTAATATAGTATCCTTTATCTTTTGGATTAAGTTTGTAGACATTTTTCATAAATTTTAGTAGTGTATTATGATCAACTCCTACTAATTCACCAATTTTACTTGGAGAATGAGTGGTAAGAATTTGCTTAAGGAAATTAGCGGGTAAAACCTTTTTTAACCACATTCTTTGCTTTGTCATAACAGGTTCGTTTAATTTAATCAATTCAGATTCCACACTCTTTCTCTTCATTGATACTACACCAAGACTCATCATCTGCTTAATTATTCTTTTATTGAGATATAAGGTATGAAGATTCTTTTCAGAATAAGTATTTGTGGAAGGATTATATACTAATCTTTTATCATCTGATACCTTTCCTAAATTGAAAACATTTTTTATTGCCGTGAGAAATTCGAGATTGTTCGAATAAATTGCTCCAGCGTTAGTATCTTTTTTAATAGTTCCATCCCCATCGAAATATCCTAGTAAAAAAGCTAACATTAATTCACGAAGGATAGTACCATCCTCGTCGTAAAAAACAGGTAAAATTGGATTAACAATAATGTTAATAGGCTTAACTAGTGGTTTAGGTATAGCAATATTTATTGGTTTTGATATGAATACTAAATTTAATGATTTAGCAAAGGATTATAGCGATTTAATGAATGACTATAACGATTTAATGAATGATTATAGTAATTTAACAGATGATTATAACGATTTAATGAATGATTATAGCAGTCTATTTGCAGATTATAATTCATTACAAGATGCTTTTGAAGAGCCTTTAACAGCTCCGGATATCCCAACTTATTTTGAATTTAAAAACTGGTTAGATATTGATAATACAAATACTTTTGATTATATAAATGAAACTTGGATGTGTGGAGATTTTTCAGCTATGCTTATGACGAGGGCAAAAAGTATGAATTGGAGGGTTAGAATTGCGGTTATGGAATATAGCCACGATATAGATATTAATTATGGTATAGATACTCCGTATGGAGCTTATGGTCATGCGTTTTGTTTTATAGAATGTTCAGATGGCTATATTTATTATATAGAACCGCAAACAGACGCTGTATGGTATTGGACTTCTGTTGGATACCATTTTGAAATGTGGGAAGAATATGATTTCACTAATATTAGTGATACAGTATGGGGTGAAAATTGGCTCTGGGTTAATTATTATAATTATTTTGGATAATTTGGGAGATTTTTACAATTTACTTCTCAATAATAACAATTCGTACCGTTTAAATAGGTAGGGTAGGACTCATTGGTAATTCTTAGAAAGTCGTATCTAAACGGGTTTGTGGACATTGAGCGCCTATTCGCTTTTTTATCCGCGTTTGATCGATTCTAAGGGTTACGCCATAAAAGAAAAACGAACAGGAAGGTTACATGAACAGTCTCAGTTATATTAAAATTAGGTTTATTTTTGAACGCTTTTAGAATATTCTTAAAAATTAACACCGCCTTTTTTTGACAAAAGGGTTAAATATCTAAAAATAATAGTTTTCTTGTTACATTTTAGCTAAAAAATCTCAAATTGAGGAAGTGAAGCGACTATGGAAAATAAGGAAAAAATATATCGTAAATTGCAAGAACATCTTGATAAATTACCCGTTGGTTTTCCTTCAACAGAATCGGGAGTTGAGATCCGTATTTTAAAGCATCTTTTCACCTTGGAAGAAGCTGAGTTAGCTTTGAATTTGAGTACGGCATTTCCCGAGAAATTAAATTCAATATATCGACGTATGAGGGATAGGGGTATCCCTAAAGAAGAATTAGAAGAAAAATTAGATAAAATGGTTAAAAAAGGGCTCATCCAGGGAGGAGATACAGTAAAAATGCTTGGATATGGAAAGAGTTATTCATGTGCACCGTTTATTGTTGGAATATTCGAGTATCAAGCGAATAGACTAACCAAGGAATTTTTCAAAGATTATAAAGAATATTTATATGGCCCATATTTAAAAGAATATCTTAATCCAAACACCCCCTTTCAGTTCCGCACGATTCCCGTAGAAAAGAGTTTATCTATTAATCAATCCATCAGCAATTATGACGATGTGGAGCAAATATTTGAAAATGCAAATGGGCCATTTGGTGTTACTAATTGTATTTGTAAACAAGGAATGGATATTTTAGGAAAACCGTGTACTCATACCGATCTGCGAGAAACATGTATTTCAATAAACGAGGGAGCTATACAGGGCTTGCAAGTAGGATATGTAAGGGAAATTAACAAAAATGAAGCAATTGGCATCTTACGAAAAGCACAAGACGCTGGATTAGTGTTGATGCCTGGAAATAGTCAGATGCCATTATCCATTTGTACTTGTTGCGGAGATTGTTGCCAGATTTTGACGAGCTTGAAAAAAATGCCCAAACCTGTTGATTTTATCGAATCGAACTACTTTGCTGCGGTAAATGAAGAACTGTGCGAAACTTGCGAGACCTGTATAGAGCGGTGTAAAATGGAGGCATTAACAATAGCAGATGGAAGAGCATCTGTTGATTTAGATCGATGTATTGGATGCGGAAATTGCGTGTCAACTTGCCCTTCCAATGCTATCCAACTCATCAAAAAGGAAAAGGAGAATGTCCCTCCTAAAGACATCGTAGATTTATACATTCAGCTTATTAAAGGTAAATCCTAATTAATATAATGATTAGTATGTAAAGGCAATGAAATCTATTACATTTTATGCTGAAGATGAAGTGGGAATATTGGGGTATAATGCATTATAAAAATTTTTTGGAAAAAGCAATCTACTACTAACTCCAAGGTCTTATTTAACATTTTTTTTCTTGAAAAAAGGGTGAAAATGGACTTTTCACTTAAAAGGCAAGACTATTTTTAATAGTACATGAATTTCAATTCTTCACGACTTAACATTTTCATTGACTCGTTTACCGAATTGAATTGCCTTTTTAGTTCCAATCCAAAATAATTTCCTAAATTTGAAGTGATCTATTACCTTACCACCAATTTCTTTAATCTGCTCTTTCATATAGTCAAGACATTTACCACCTGAAAATCGAGCGGTATTGAATGAAATTATCATTTTCCCGTTTAAATTGCCCATTCTCCTTAAAATTTCGTTAAAAACCTTGGGAGGGAAATTTCCATAGGTAGGCATACCAATTATAATTAAATCATACTTTGAAGCATCAAGAGTACTTAATTCTGACTCAACAGCTGAATAATCATTATTCTCGAATTTATCTAGCTTTTTTATCTTTTCAACAAATTTGCCAGTTAATTGTAATGCTAAAAAACTCACTTCATGATCGGTTAAAGCACTTCCAATAGCCTCAGCTGTTTTTTTCGTTCTTCCTGACATTGTGAAATATATAATTAATGTTTTCATAGTTTTAAATTAATACTACCTTCTAAAAAAATATTACCTCTAAAAAAATAATAATAATAAAGTGTCCTAAAAGGACGAATATAGAGTTGAAATCAGCTATTTAGCAATTAACTTGAAAAAATATTAAATTTATATACTTAGATTTTTTTGTCAATAATAATTAGATTTTTTTACTCCAATAAAATGGCGAGTTATGATTTAAATTTTAAAGTTCTTTTGTTAGGTGATCCTTCGACTGGAAAAGAGGAATTTATCAATCGTTATATCTCCGAAATCATCCACGACGATCTTAATTTAACAATTGGAGTTGATCTTTATTCCAAGATCCAAGAATTTAGAGGAAAGAAGATCCAATTGCAAATCTGGAACTTTGGAAACCAAGAACGATTTAAATTCCTCTTACATCAATATTGTAGAGGTGCTAATGGAGCTATCGTTATGTACGATATCACTAATTTAAAATCATTAGACCATTTACCAGATTGGACTCAAATTATTCGAGAACATGCAGGAGCCATTCCCATTTTGTTAGCAGGTAATAAACTTGATTTAGAAAAATCTCGAAAGGTTTCTAAAGAAGAAGGAATTTTACTAGCAAAAAAGTATAATCTATCTGGATGTGTTGAATTGTCCTCCAAAACAGGACAAAACGTCGAGGAAACTTTTGAACTTCTTACAAAAATTTTAATAGAATAATATGGATTTTCATTTAAAAGGCAAGACCATCTTTAACAATACATATATGCATCTTTTTCCGGACATTGTTTTTGCTCCCGTAGAGTTTGAGATATTAACAACTCTTAAATTATCGGGAATTTTGTCTCTGATGAGGTCCCTTAGGAAGTTTTCAAAAATGGAATAATCTCTAATAGATTCTACCCATAAGAAACCATCTTTCTCAAAAAAACTAGGATTTTTTTTTTTAAACTTTTTGGAATGGGTTTGGTCTTTACTTGGGGGTCCTCTTCGCAAATAACTTTTTCCTATTTCCGGTTTCTCGCAAAAAATAGCGAGATTGTATTCTTCAAGATCATATTCAAAATAGACTTCAAATTCTATTTGGCCAAACCGTTCTGCGTGTGAGAACTCTTTTTCTCCATTTGCTTTGATATTATCTCCAAGGGAGTATAACTTATCTCGATTAATGGTGTAATGAATCTCGTTGTTTTCGTTTTTTACCTCAACGATGAAGATTTTCTCAGTAAGAGAGTTATCAATAGTAGTTATATCAATTTCTGGAATATTCTCAATTAAAAAGTAATCTTTTTTGGGGTTATCTAAGAATTCTTTTATTCTTTGCTTACAATAGTTATACGCTTTTTCTGAAATTGCAGAAGCGACATTACGATTTTTATCGACAGGGTCGGTAATGATGAGATAGTCGTTCTGAAAATGCTGAATCTTTTTTAGCTCATTAATCGGTCTATTTTCAAAGTCAATCGGGTTAGATTTAAGTTCAGCGAAATTAGAAAATAAATCTTGCAAGTTTCCATAATAATGAATTAAGAGTTCTGCACTATAGCCAATGAATCCAACCTTTCCTACAGCACTTTTATCGCCATAACAATGATTAGCTTTAAAAAACTGTTTTAGCACCCTAACATCATTTTTTTGTTTTTGGGACAAATTGTCCTTTACAAAACGACCGTGCCAAGGGGATCTATCAACTGCCGTTATAGGTCCGTGTTTCATAATGTAATCCAATTCTAAATCAAAAAAGAGAACTATGTCAATCTTGATTATTTTATTTTTAACATGGTAATCTACGGTCACATATGGATGTTCAGCATAGAGGAGCCGTGGATTCTGAAATTCTTTTAGAGGTAACGATTTTATTATCCAATTATTACATAAAGAACGAAATTCCTTTTTTGATTCTTTTTTTAATTTATTCTTACTCAAACCATCATAATTTGGTTTATATAGCTCATAATTTAATCCAACGAATAAATCAATGTCAAAATCGTTTTTTAATTGCGTTTGCTTGATGCCTGTTGAACCTTGGGGTTCAATCCTCGTATATTTGATGCCTAGTTGCTGAGCTTTCTCATCTAATAATGTTATAAGTTTTGCAATAATATCACTGATTAAAGTCAGTTCTTGTTGTGTTGGCGCTATATCTTCTAAAACTTCTTGAAAGATTGAATTTATTGAAGTCATATATGAGTGGTTTGACAGCTTTGATTAATGTAAAATTTATTTCTATTGTATAAAGGAATTGAGAATTTAAATAAAATTTCAGTTATTTAAGCATTTTTATCTAGCAAATATTAAAGTTCTAAATAATTGGATTCCTTAAAAGACTCCAGTGAAAAATCTTGGTACCAGGAATTATAACTTTTTGAAGGATGTGAAAGCCGAAATGTTTATAAGTTTTCACATTTTTTTCTGTATTCGTTTCAAGATAAATTGGTTTGTTTTCTAGATCAATTCTATTAATAGTTGTAGATAATAATTGTTGTCCAAAACCTTTACCTTGATCTTCTGGGTTTACTCCAATTAGAGATAAATACCAATGGGGGTATGGAACTAAATTTTTATGAATATTATTTGAAAAATTATGAATTTTATTTTGTAAAGCGAGGTATTTCCATTTAACTCTCAAGGGTAGAGCTAATGCCCCCGATTTAATTGCTTTCAATCTGGTGTGAGATGAATTCTTTGGTGGAAACCACACAGAAATACCTTCTAGATTTGGAGATGAGTATACTTCTCCATAATGTAAGCCATATTTTATAACATGCTGAAAATAATGATTTAATGTTTTTAATCGCTGATTAGTATCAGGAATAAGATAACTAAAAACAGGATCATGACGAAATGCCTTACTAAGGACACTACCAGCAGTCTTTATTTTATCAACGGGAAAATGTAAAACTTTTCTAATTTCAATCATTACATCCCCCACCAAGGGTGTTGCATCTTTCTTTGGAGGACTATATATTCTCGTAAAGCTTGTTTTTGATCCACGGTTAATTCTTCAAGAAATTTACCCATAAGTTGCCTTACGTGGGATTCGGGCACATTCACGAATAAGGTTTCATCTTTATCGATATCTCTTCCGATTTCTATTCCGCGAATAGAAATAGCTACTTCAGAGTCTTTTCCAGCCTTTTCTAACGTCTTTCCTTTATCTTGAATTTGGTGGACTCTTCTGGCTTTCTTTCCATCTGCTGTTATTAAAGTTACTTTTGGATATAGGGTTCCTGCTTCGACATGTACTCCAAAAACTGCGGGATCAGAATTTCTAAATATGAAATCGGGAATCATTCTAATCTTTGCTGGTAATACTAATTCGCTTAAACCTTTTGCGGTGTCTTCGGCTTTTCTTACTTCAGCGTATTCTATATAATCTTCTAACAGTCTATAAATGACATTATTCGTGAAAATTCTAATGTTGTCTGCTATTGCTTGCTCTTGTGCGTCGGGTAGAATAGTCACATTAAATCCTAAAACTGCTGCAGAATATGGATCAAGGCTTCTAACTAAACTCGCATTCATAATGTCCTCCTTTTTAATCGGACCTACATCGGCTATTGATATCTTCACATTGTTTTTTGTAAAATGGTTTTCTAATGCTTCAAGGGATCCTAAGGTATCAGCTTTCAACACTACTCCAGCTTTATCTGTTTTTATCCGAATACTTTCTACTTCAGATTCAATTTCGTGGTATACAGTTTCTTCTTGTGAAGGATCACCAATACCTCTGAATGGAGATCCTGCCACGACATCATCAATATTGGGAGCAAGTATTTTGATTCCTGCTGCCGCACTCACTAGATCTACAGAATCAAATTTTTGTCTAGGATCTCTTATCTCATCTAAAGGTTTCGGCATGAGTAAGGCTCTTACTTTAGACTTAATAGGTTTTTCTAAGCCGCCAACAATAAATTCTTCGCCTCTCTTGATTACTCCATCGTAAATTAGGACATCCATAGTAATAGCTTGTCCTTTTTCTTTTTTCACTTCCAAAACTACGCCTTTAGCCGGTCCTTCGCTAAATTTCAAGTTTTCCGTTAAAAATTGTTGTACTAACCCCATTAAAACCATCAACAACGTAGATATTCCCTCGCCTGTTTTGGCACTCGTAGGTACTATTGCCACTTTTTTAGTAAAATCTTTTATTTTATCATATCGATCAATTCCTTTAAAGCCTTCTTGTAGGAAATCTACCCCGATTTGAATTAATTTTTCGTCCAGAAAATCTCTTACGTGAGGTTTCTGCTTATTGTATGAATCTAGAAAATCAGCATCCTTAATTGACTTCCACCCCGATATCCTATCTATTTTATTAGCAGCAATAACAAAAGGGACTTTTCTTTCTTTTAAAATTCTTACGGATTCCCAAGTAATTGGCATATTTCCGGCTGTTACATCGATAACTAATATTGCTATATCTGCAACGGCTCCACCTCTCCTCCGAAGGTTCATAAAAGCTGCGTGACCGGGTGTATCTACAATCAAAATTCCAGGTAATTGAATATCCTTTTCGGCAAATTCTTGCTTAGATTTTCCTAAAAATTTTTTAATATCTTCGGTTGGAAAATAAGAAGCTCCTATGTGTTGGGTTATTCCTGCAGCTTCCCTTTGTTGAACTACTGTTCCTCGAATGTAATCCAAGAGAGAAGTTTTACCATGGTCAATATGACCTAATATGGAAGCAATTGGGGCACGAATAATTTTATTATCGGTTTCAGTGGTCATTTGTATACACTTCTAAAATAAAATAAATGGCTAAATCTAATTGATTCTCATAATTAAAAAAATTATCTTAGGATATAGTTTTTATGAATCAACTTTAAAAAATCAATACAAGTTACAGCACTCAATAGTTTAATTTAAATATTTCTGGAGATATTTCGCAGTGAATGATGTTTTTTTCTCAACAATCTCTTCAGGAGTTCCTTTCACTACTACTTTTCCTCCTTTTTCTCCTCCCTCAGGTCCAAGATCAATCAGGTAATCTGAAGATTTAATTACATCCATATTATGCTCAATCACTATTACAGTATTACCTTTATCAACCAATTTTTGAAGTACTTTCAACAGAAAGTTTATATCATGGGCATGTAATCCCGTAGTTGGTTCATCTAATATATACATTGTATTTCCAGTGCTCGTTTTTCTTAATTCTCTAGCAATTTTCAACCTTTGAGATTCGCCTCCACTCAAGGTTGTTGAAGATTGACCCAACTCTAGATATCCTAATCCAACATCTACTACAGTTTTTAACGTTTGTTTTAAATTAGGGATACTATCGAAGAATTCAAGAGCTTGATGAAAAGTCATTTTTAACACCTCTGAAATTGTTTTTCCTTTGTATCTGACCTCTAAAGTCTCAGCATTATATCTCAGGCCTCTACATAAATCACATCTGATATATACATCTGGAAGAAAGTACATCTCTTTTAGAATATACCCCGTTCCTTTGCATTTTTTACAATGACCTTCTTTAGTATTAAAGCTAAATCTTCCTTTTTTGTAACCTCTCTCTCTTGATTCTTCAAGTTTAGCGAATATTTCTCTTATGTAGTCTAAAGCTTTTGTATAAGTAGCAGGTACAGAACGAGGCGTTCTTCCAATTGGAGATTGATCTATATTAATTATTTTATCAATTGTTTCATATCCTTTAATCTCGTCAAAATCACCACTTGTTATTCGAGAACTGCGAGTGTTAACGATATTATGTAACCCTTTGTACAGACATTCAATTATTAAACTTGTTTTTCCTGCTCCCGAAACGCCAGTAATACACGTAAAAACACCAAGAGGAATTTTAACTTTTATATTTTTAAGGTTATTTTCTCTGGCACCTATTATTTCAATAAAGTGATTATCAATCTCTCGCCTTACTTTTGGAACTTCAATCTTTTTTTTTCCTGATAAGTATTTACCTGTTAATGTATTAGCTTCTAGTATCGTAGCTAAAGGTCCTTCCGCTACAACCTCTCCACCGCTTTCACCTGCTAAAGGCCCAAGATCAATAATATGATCAGCGTTGCGCATAATTTCATCGTCATGCTCTACAACTATAACAGTATTACCTAGGTCTCTTAATTTTTTCAACATATCTATTAAACGAGAGATGTCACGTTGGTGTAATCCAACAGAGGGTTCATCTAGGACATATAAAACACCAACCAGGCTTGAACCTAATTGAGTTGCCAACCTAATTCTTTCAGCCTCTCCTACTGAAAGAGTGTGAGATCTTCGGCTTAAACTTATGTAATCTAATCCAACATTGTCCAAAAAGGATAACCGATCTAAAATTTCCTTCAAGACATCTTTAACTATTGTCTTTTGAATTTCATCTAAATGGAGATTTTTGAAAAAATTCAAAGAATCTTTAACTGCTAAATCAGATAATTTAGCAATATTAATATTATCGATCAGCACAGAAAGGCTTTCAGGTTTTAACCTTTGACCATTACATTGAGGACAATCAATCTGATTCATGAAACTCTTGTATGTATCTCGAGCCCATTCAGAGCGGGTGTCCATGTATCTTCTATGCAACATAGGTATGATCCCTTCGAAAGGTCTAGCTACCTGATATGTTGATTTTATTTCGCCTTTATTATTCCCGTAGCCATTATTTTCGCTCTCGTAATAAAATTCGATGACTTCATCTTCTGTTCCAAACAATACTTTATGTAACTTTTTTGGATCAATATCCTTTATCGCTGTCTTATCGGTATCGAATCCATAATGCTTAGTGACTTGATCTATCGATTGCCAAGAATATCCTGTCAAAGAACCAAATCCAGGAATGTTTCTTATGGGTGAATCTTGAAGTGGTACATATAAATCGTTTCCTAAAACTAGCTCGTAGTCAAATTCCATTACAGTTCCTAATCCACTGCAGTATTTACAGCTCCCGTGAGGGATGTTAAAAGAAAACATTTTATGATCAATTGGAGGAAAAGATATACCACAATCAACGCACGCTAAATGTTCAGAATAAATTTGTTCTCCTATATCGAGAACTTCTACAACGACAATTCCGTCAGTCAACTTTAAAGCAGTTTCAATGGAGTCAGCCAACCTCGTTTTTATATCGCTTTTCATAACGAGTCGATCTACGATTACATTAATGTTATGCTTAACATTCTTTTCCATAGTTATTTCTTCATCTAAAGTATATTGAATGTCATCAATTTCAACTCTAACATATCCTTGTTTTTTAAGGTCGCCGAGGAGATCCTTATATTCACCTTTTCGATCTCGAATAACTGGTGCTTTAATAATGAATTTTTGATTTTCCTTGATCTCCTCTAGGATTTGTTGGATTATCTGTTGAGGTGTTTGCGGTCTGATTTCTTTTCCACAATTGGGGCAGTGAGGAATTCCAATATTAGCAAAGAGCAACCTATAATAATCGTATATTTCTGTGACCGTTCCAACAGTACTGCGAGGATTTTTTGAGAGAGGCTTTTGTTCGATAGCTATCGCAGGAGACAATCCTTCAATTGAGTCGACATCCGGTTTATCCATTTCTCCAAGAAATTGTCTAGCATAGCTAGACAAGGATTCCAAGAATCTTCTTTGACCCTCAGCGTACAATGTATCCATTGCTAAACTTGATTTTCCACTACCACTTATTCCAGTTATAATTACTAATTTATTTCTTGGTATGGTAACATCGATGTTTTTTAGATTATTTTGCCTTGCTCCTTTAATAATAATAGAATTTGTGCTCATATTTACTTCTAATAACCTTTAATTATTGATTTGTGAAAAATTTCACTATTTTATTTTATAATCCTCAATAATATTACCCTAAAGTGTAATGATTTTCTAATCATAACCTCAGATTCTGCAAATAAAAAGGAAATAAGAAAAAATCTAAATTTGGAGGGTAAAACTGTATTAATGGGTTAATTTATATCGAGATCTTATCTCTTTTATTTCTGCTTTAACTTCTTTTTCAATTTTGAGTACCACGATCGAAGCAAAGGGGTTATAAGAGAATTCATCAATATATCCTCTACCTGGATTAACCAATAATGTTTTATCTATCTACTCAATTTTCGCCTCATGTGTATGCCTATAGGCATTAACATCAATAAACTGAAATTAAATCAAATATTAATGGATTAATCTAAGAAAAAAAATATGAATTTATTTTATAAAAAGAAGTTTATTATCGATACCAACCATATTTGTGTACAGCATCGGTCATTGCTTGTACATTTTCATGTTTAGCCATATTTGGAATCTCTGAAGCCCCACCATCTACAAGAAAACCTCCACCCTCTTTAAAGTCTTCAATAGATTTCTTTACATACTCCTCAACTTGTTTAGGTGTGCCTGTTACCAAAAGCGATCCTGGATCATTTCCCCTGATACATACATAATCTCCCATCATTTCTTTTGCTTTAGCAATATTGGTTCTGTCAAACATATAAACTAATTTTCCTTTATGCTTTTTCGCAAATTCTGCTAAATATTCTAAACAATCTTTATAACCTCCCTCAAAAAATGGGCAAGGAATTGTTCCCTTTTCGATTAACCCTTCCATGGCTTTTGTTAAACCAGGCCAGTAGAATTTACGTTATATAGTGTAAAAAAATAAAATTAAAAATCGACAAAATAATATAATTAGTTATAAAACTCTTTTTAAATCTCTAAGCTCTTCGGGTGATTTTTGCAGGCCCCCATAAAGGATAAAAAATCCAGACAACAAAATGAAAACGGCTAAACTGGGAAATAAGGAAGCCCAGGGTGCAATGTAAAGAAATGATCGTCCTATAGAAATTTCAGCACCAAGTCGGATGAATAACGACGATGAGAACCCTAAAAGACCTATGAAGGTATCAATTAGAATGGTTACTCCCATAAATAGAGGAATATAAGGAATTACTTTTTTACTAATATCATAGAATGAGGTTCGTTCTCTCGCAATTAGATATGTAAAGAATGAGTTCAAAAATAAGCCAACAAGGAATGGATAGTCATTAAAAGGAAAAGAAAATATAAAGAAACCAAAAAACACTACGAACACTAACGGAACCATGAATATTGGAATTAGTAGGATTTCGGCGGATATATTTAACTTCTTATTTAATAATGCTATGGGAATCCCTATAATCAATGCGCATATTAATCCAATGAGGACTGCAGAAATACTTAACATTAAGGAATTGGGTATGGCATAGATAATTCGCGCAAGTACGTCTCTCCCAAACCTAGTTTGTCCCAAAGGATGATCGGGTGATGGAGGATTCCATTGTTCAGGATAGACTCCAATTGCATCGGTGAGCGAATAAGGAGTGAGTATCTGAGGAAATATTGAAATGATTATCGCAAAGATAATGATTCCCAAGCCAATGATCGTTAAGGGAGATTTCAATTTCAAGAAGAAGTAACGACCAAGTTCTTTTATTTCGGTTTTGAACCTATCCAATAAATTGTTGTTCTTTTTCATACTAATTTCAGAATTATTCATGCTATTCATGTCAATTTCACCTCGTTATCCATTTGAGAAATGCTTAGTTGCTTAGATAAAGACTGATTCTTAACTTTTCCGTACAATATAAACAAAAGAAGGGAAATGGTAATCAAAAGAACAAAACTTATCGAAATTAAAAATAGAACTCCATTTATTACATAATAATCAGCATAATATAGTGCATTTAATAAAAGTTGACCGATACCGTAAAAGCCAAAAAATGTTTCGGTTACCATTAAGAATGCGAAAATAATTGCAAACCCCAATCCAACTTGAAAGGTGAACGGGACGATGGAGCGTGTTTCTCCATCTTCTATTTGATTTAGTTGATTTATAAGATAGGATCGGACTATTATAATAGTAAATACCGTGATAGATATAGTTAAAGTTATCCATGGAAGAACTAAATGATACAGATAGTCAGTAAGTAAATACCATTGTCCAGAAAGCAATGAATCAATAGCTCGAAAACCAGTCACTAGTGGTGGATCGGGATAAGCAATGCTTTTATACCCAGTGCCAGGAAATATGGGAAACACATAACCAAGAAAGAATTGAAACAACATGGCAAGCAAGAAAATGGGAAATGCAAAACCTATAAGAGAAATGATTTGAATGGATCTATTTCCTAGTTTCGATCTGGTTTTTACTGAAAATTTTCCGAGTATCAACCCTAAAAACAATCCAATAATTAATGGCAACATTATAAGGTCTAGAGTACGAGGTAAGGTTACCGATATTAATGATTGCACAGGAAGGCCCCTAGCAAGAGAGAGTGAGCGCCCCCAATCACCCGAAAGCATTCTAAAAGCAAAAAGGAAAAATTGTATTATTAAAGGCTGATTTAATCCTAATTGTTCCCTCATAGCTTCATATTCGTTCCAATCAATTGGTCCCTCGGGAAGGTAAGCTAAAACGGGATCACCTGGTAGAAATCGTGATATGAAAAATGAAATTACTATTGCTAGAATAAGAAGTGCTAAAGCGATTATGAGAGTAAAAATTAAATTTTTGTAGATTTTTTGCATAATTAAATTGCCCACTAAAACTTTAGATTTTAGATTAATTTCAATATTAAATTAACAAAATAGGATTAATAAATCTTCTTAACAGATAGGAAAATTTCACTCTTTTATTTTATAATTTCGGTTAGTTTCCTTAATTTTATCTCGTAAATACGCAGCATCTTCGAACCTAAGTTCTTTTGCTGCCAGAAACATTTTAGTCTCAAGATATTGGATTACAATATCCATATCTCCTTGTTTTTCTAAATCTTCAATTTTCTCTTTTACAGTTCTTTTTAATTTCTTCGTTTCCTTTTCTTTAAATTCTTGTTCCTCGGAGAGAGAATTCAGAATGTTCTTCTTAATTGTTTGAGGTGTAATTTTGTTTATTTTATTATATTCAATTTGTTTTTTCCTTCTTCTATTGGTTTCTTCAATAGCTTCTCTCATTGCTGAAGTAAATTTATCAGCGTATAAAATAGCTTTTCCTTCAATATTTCGCGAAGCTCTGCCAATTGTTTGTATAAGAGATCTCGTGTCTCTCAAAAATCCTAATTTATCTGCATCTAGGATAGCAACTAGTTGTACTTCTGGTAAATCAAGTCCTTCTCTTAATAAATTTATGCCAACTAAAACATCATGAGTACCGTCTCTAAGGCGTCTTAATATTTCAAACCTTTCTACGGTATCTACCTCTGAATGCAAGTAGGCAACCTTCAGACCAATTTCAGAATAATATTCAGCGATATCTTCTGACATTCGTTTAGTAAGCGTCGTTACTAAAGTTCTCCCCTTGTTGTTAATAACCTTCCTTATTTCTCCTAATAAATCATCAATTTGATTCTTGGCAGGGCGAATTTCCACAAAAGGATCAACCAACCCCGTAGGTCTAATAATCTGTTCAGCAGAGATTCCGCCACTTTTCTTCGATTCCCAATTCCCCGGAGTAGCGCTCATAAAGACTATGTAATTAATTTTAGATTCCCATTCTTCAAAAGTTAATGGTCTATTATCGTATGCTGATGGAAGTCTCCACCCAAAATCTATAAGATTCCTTTTTCGTGATCGATCTCCGCCAATCATTCCATGAATTTGCGGAATTGTGATGTGACTTTCATCGACAACAATCAAGAAATCTTTTGGAAAATAATCGATCAGGCACATGGGAGGACTACCGGGAGGTCTTCCGTCTAAGTGTCTAGAATAATTTTCTACTCCCTTACACCACCCCATTTCCCTCATCATCTCAAGATCAAATTTACTTCTTTTCTCAATGCGTTGCGCTTCAGCATATTTTTTTTCTTTCGTGAATTTAGCTACCTGAATTTCCATCTCTTCTTCTATGGATATTAAAGCCTTTTCTTTATTTTCTTCAGGTATGATGAAATGAGTGGCAGGAAAAATCCTACAATTTGAAATTTCTTTTATAACATTATTCGTAATATGATGTAATTCTTGAATTGACTCAATAACATCTCCAAATAAGGATATACGAATAGCAGTGTTTAAATATGCGGGAAATATGTCTATTATATCTCCTTTAACCCTTACTACGCCAGGTTTAAATTCAATATCCTTCCTTTCATAATTCATTAATATTAATCGTTTAATTATTTCTTTTCTTTTAATAGTTTGACCAACATCAAGGTTAAGAGAAATCGCTGTCCAAATCTTAGGGTCACCAATCCCATAAATGCAAGAAACAGTTGCTACGATTATGACATCTTTTCGAGTTCTAATTGCATGCGTCGCAGCTAATCTAAGTCTTTCTATCTCTTCGTTTACACTGAAATCCTTCTCAATGTATAACCCTGATATAGGCATATAACTCTCGGGCTGATAATAATCGTAATAACTTACGAAATAATGGACCTCATTGCTAGGAAATAATCCTTTAAGTTCGTTATACAATTGCGCAGCAAGCGTTTTATTCGGTGCCATAACTAAGGTTGGTTTTTGAACTTCTTGAATAATATTTGCAACAGTGAATGTTTTACCGGTACCAGTGGCTCCAAGCAAAGTTTGAAAGCTTTTTCCGTTTTTAATATTATTTGCAAGCTTTTTTATCGCTTCTGGCTGATCTCCACGAGGGATATAATCGGATTCAATTTTGAAATTAGATATCATAAATTAAGTACCAAAATTTTAAGGTTAATTAGAGATGAAGTTAAATTCAATTTATAGACGATAGGTCTATAGATTTTTTAATCTTACATAATTTATGATTTTTACTAAAAATAAAAGAAAATTAGAATTAGGATTGAGCAGTTTCAATGAGAATATCTTCTGCTCCTTCTTTGGTTCGAACTATGAATTCTAATGTTTCACCAATAGCAACTGGACCAATATCATTATCAAGTTCGTCCATTGAAATTGTTAATTGAATTGAATCACCAGGTCCAAATGTGTAATTTGTTATTGTGAATTTTCCTAAGGAGATAAATGTGTTATTCACATAAACCGATTCTATAGTTACATTGAAAATTCCAATGTTTTCAATACTAATTACAACATTAGCCGAAACAGACACATCCGTTCCAGAATCATCGATATTAATGTTATAGAATCGTGAATCTGATGTTACAGTGAGATCAGTATCGAATTGGGCGGTAGTATTGGTTGTTACTTCAACATTTAGGACATTAGAGGAATTCAACATTAATCCCGTGATGTTGAAAGAGACTAAAGCACATTCTTGTATATCTAGCGTGACATCTCCGTATTCGAAATTCACTTCACTTGAGAAATTTAACTCGGTTGTGGAATTTAGATATAATTTGTCTAGCGTTATAGCTTCATCACCAGTGTTTTTAACCAATATTCTACCCGTTTCATTAGCGTAAATATGCGACGCAATTTGTCCTTCAACATTGTCGATGATTTGGATATCTGGTCTGTCAACAATAGTATGAACGAATCCGACGTCAGAAGCTTTAGTTTCGCTATCAAAGAGAGTGGTGACTAAAATTCCGAGCTCGTCGTTTACATTAATATCGCCTAACTCACTTGGAACCACTACACTAACACTTTTCTCTTGACCAGGATGTAAATTAAAAGGTATAAAATCTAAAACTGAAGTCCATGAACTAGACGTTGTCAGATATATTGAATCAAGTCCAAGTATGATATCACCTGTATTTTTTATCATAGTATTTACTACAGTAGTGCCATTATCGTAAGTATAAGCATAAGTACTTTCTAAATTAATAGGGATGTGCTTCCTTAAATCGATCTGAGTCGCGATAAATGCCTCTGGAGATGGAATTCTATTTTCTTCGAGGATAGAAATTTTAAAATCTTCGTAATTTGAAGTAAACAAAAGCTCGTCCCTGATATTATTTGGAGTTACAACGCCTATTTTGAAAACTTTCGTTAAATTTCTGTAAAAGGGATAGGCCGTATTTACGATTTTTACGTAAGCTTTTTGACCAGCTTCTAATATTGAAGATCCAGAAAGATAAGTAACATCATCAAGAGTATTATTCTCATTATCAACATAAAAATCTCTTAAGATCGCAGTTGTAAGTCCAGTATTTTCTATTTCAAGATAGATATCACTTTCGTCTTCGCTAATTTGAACTACTTGGCTATTCGGTTTGTTAATTTTTATATCCCCTCCAATAGCTTCTGTAACAAAGAAATTGCTTGTATCGTTTGTAAATAAAAATGGTGTAGAACCTAATGCTGTTGATTCGGCCTCTACCTCGATATTTACAACATCGTCAATCTGGAAAGATTTTCCACTAGATTTAAAATTCACCCAAACCAAATCATCTTCTTCAGCGTTCAATTTATTCGTATTAATACCCTTACCCAAATTAAAATCGTAACTTACACCATTTATTTTTACATCTTTAATAGTTAAATTTTTTGTTCCTGTGTTTTTTAATTTGAGGGTAGCGTAACCAGTATCAAATACCTCAGGGTTTAATATTCGAAAACTTGATTCTAAAGCGGTGTAATCAATTTTAAACAACTTAACCATCCCGTTTGGAGAAGCGTGTTCTTGTATAAACACCTTAAAATTGTATCTGCCATCTACGGGTATATGGGTTACATATTGATCCCCGTTAGTATCCAGTCTTGAATTTGAGTTGATCTGTGCCTGATAAAATTCAACGAAAGACCTCGGATTAGAAGGATCTGGAGGAGGATCTGTTGGAAGTCTATTAAACATTAGTTTAACTAATGTACTCTGGAACCATTTCGGAGTAGGGCGTTGTAAGGTATCGTTAAAGTATTCGCTCTCAACGAAAACCGAGTTTGGGCCCCAATTATCTTCTTGCATGCCGAAATCTTTATATTTTTGGTAATTATCGTTACAAATCCGAACCATCCAAGGCCATTTGCCCTCATCACCGCCTAAATTTGGATAGAGCATCCCAAAATAGACTAAAACATAATCTGCTTTTAACGCTTTGAATGCTTTAGCGCTGTAGATCTCATCTGTCTGCATCATTGCCATTCCCGTCAAGCCTATTCGCGTCTCATTAATTGTTCCATTATCGTTAACAGTCGTCATATTTCCGATTGGAGTTAGCCAATATCCATAGTCCCACCACGAAACCACAACAGTGGTACCTGGAAGATTGGTTTTCATCCAGGTTAGTGATTCTTCCCAATCGTGTATCTGACCCCCCGGTGTAATTTGACTTTGTGATAATTGAGTTATCGAGATATTAGAAGCATGCATTATTTGTGCGATACACATGATTCCTACAATAATATAAACTGCACCTATTTCAGCTTTTCCCACCGTCCTTTTTACTTGACGCTTCCGCTTTCTACTTATTCCCGCTCGTTGTTCCCCATAAAAGCTGCCAAAAATTTTTAAAATGTTAACTAATCCGTAGGCACCTACTAAACATGCAGCGGGGGCAAACAGAAGGATTATACGAATCATACTACCTGTAAAATAGAAGATCAAAATTAAGAAGGATAAGAGTAAAACATCTGCTGCATTTGCTCTTTTAAATAAGAAAAACAATCCCAGAGGTAACAGCATTAGAGGGATTAATGTATTGTAATAGAAAACGCTCCAAGAACTTGGCATGTGTTCTGCTACTGAAGCTACAATGTTTATAGATTCCCGAATTAATGGACTTAATACACTAACGAGTCTTTGCCCGAATCCAAAAGGTATTATATTGGGATCAACCCAAATAATTACGGCAAGTGCAATAACAATTGGGATTAAACCCCACTTAATAAAGTTTATTAGACCATCATAAAACCGTGAAATGCTACTTCTATACGTATGTAGTAAGTGAAATGCAATTAAAAAGAGTGAAAAATAAAAAATACCCCCAAGTTCTATACTGGTGAAGAAAGTACGAAATGGAAACTTAGTGCTTAAAGCATAAATTAATGTTCCTACGCCTTCAATTCCTACATATGCAATTAATAGATTAGAATCATATTTTTTCAGTAAAATGACAATTCCACAAACCAAGGGTAAAATCATAAAAACAAAATTGAAACCGCCCCAACTTAGAGCTAAATAACCTAAAAATATTCCACCTAAAAACGAATGAACAATTTTTCCGGTTCGAATTGTCTTAATAAAGAAATAAAAAGTCATTAAAGTTGCAAATACACCAATAGTTTCGTTATCGAAAAAACCTGCCGTTGTCCTTTGCATGAAACCAGGATTAAACGCTAAAAAGAAAGCGGCTATTAACCCGCATCTCCGATCCAACACTTCTTTTCCTACAAGGTATATAGCAAATACAGAAGCTCCTCCCATAAAAGCAGGAAAGTAAAAACAAACATCATAAAGAGATATTGGAATCCCAATTGAGCTGATAAATTGGTAGATTGCCACTACTGTAAAAGTTAAGCCAGGTCTGAGATTTGAACGATTATATCCTTCTGGAAACCAGCTTTTGAAATCGTGCCAATTGAAATACTCAAAAACGGTGTGAGTTGATAAATACTCTGCGTTATAATATTGGATCCACGGGTCAAAAGCTTTGATCAAATAATTACCTGAAGCTACTGGAGAGAGTCTAATATAGATAGCTAGGATTATGACAAAAAACAGAGCTAGGAAAAATAAAATATTGAATTGTTTTATAGTAATACTCGCTCTTGCACGATCTCTTAAATTTTTTATTGACGAATAAAATTGGGACATATTTTCTCTTTATTATCTTTGATGAGCTGAAAAATACATATGAAAATTAAAAATATAAATGTTAAGTTCCATTAAAAGATTATTTTTTACCAAACTAATTGGTTTCAATATTATAACACAATTTTAATTTAGGCTAAAATTCTATTTTAATGCGTAAAATTATTAAAATTTTGAAAATAAAATTAATACTAATGGAAAAAACAAGATATCTCTTTAAATTCTACTACATTGGTCATAAAAAATATTATGGTTCCCAAAGACAACCAAATTATACAACTATCGAAGATTGTTTGATAACGGCCCTGCAAGAAAAGGAATACATAGTCGATATTAAACAATCGGGTTTCGAAGTAGCAAGTAGGACGGATAAATTTGTATCTGCTCGAGGTTCTGCTTTTTCTTTTACTACAAATAAAATACCAATTTTAATGGAGATAAATTCAGCCTTACCAAAGCACTTAGGACTTTGGGCTTACACTAAAGTCCCGTTAGATTACACTTCGAGATTCAATGCGGTATTTAGACATTACAAATATATCATACCATATTCAAAAAACGCGCTCAATATAAAGAATATGAAGAGGGCGTGTAAAGCTTTAGAAGGTCACCACGATTTTAAGAATTTTTCAAAACAAGATAACGAGGAAGAAAAAACCGTAAGGGATCTCTTATTAGCATCGATGAGGATTGACGGAAATTTCATAATATTTGATTTTAAAAGTAGAGCTTTTTTAAGACAGCAAATAAGGCGAATGATAGCGAAAATTTTTGAAGTCGGATTAGGGATAATCAATTATGAAGATTTTTTAGATTTATTTAATTCCTCCAAATTATACTCTTATCAGCCCGCTGATCCTTTTGGATTGATATTATGGGATATAAATTACGGAAGTAATATACAACTCACTATAGATAAAAAATCGAAGGATAGGATGGATAAATATTTTAGAGAAAAAGAGACGAAATACTCTTCTAAAACGAAATTACTCCATCTCCTTCAACATAACAATATTAGCTAAAAGCGCTTGTAATTGGATTTCTTCGGTTCCTCCTTGACTTAATCGATATTCAAATTCAGCAAGGAGTTTTGAAAGCGCTATTTTTAACTGTTCGGATATGCGCAAGTCATAGATTTCTCGATAAATATTTTTTATAATATTTATACCTGACAAGCCATATTCTCTTGTAATGTCCTTTAGTAATTTCAATGAAAATTGTAATTGACCTTCGAGAGCAGTTTGAAGAATTTCTCGAATTTTTTCGGGGGGAACTTCTCCAGCTACGCGAAAAACTATATCTTGATCAATTTTCTTTGAAATTGTTCCACACGATTGCAAATAATTTATCGCTCTACGACAATCTCCTTTAGATACCTCCACTAGAGCATTTAAACCATCAGAACTGAGAGTAATCTTTTCTCGATCTGCAATATATTTTACTCTTCCTCTAATATCCTCCTTATTTAAGGAGGAAAATCTAAATACAACACATCTAGATTGTATTGGTGGTATAATTTTATTAGAATAATTACAAATTAAAATCATTCTACAGTTGCTAGTATATTTTTCCATTGTTCTCCTCAAAGCTTGCTGAGCTGCTGCAGTCATGTTATCCGCTTCATCTAAGATTAAAATCTTAAAGGATATATCTGATGGAGGTTTGGCTTTAGCGAAATCCTTGACGTAAGTTCTAATAACATCTATACCTCTTGCGTCACTCGCATTTAATTCTAAATAAGTCGTGTTTACGGCCATTTTTCTACCGTATAATTCTCTTACCATTGCCAAGGCAGAAGTTGTTTTACCAGTACCTGCTGGGCCCGCGAATATAAGATGGGGCATTGACTCATCTTTTATAAATTGTTTTAACCTTTTGATAATTCCTTTTTGATTTACCACATCATCTAAACGGCGAGGTCTATACTTTTCTACCCAAGGTCTATTTTCTGACATTGTAACACCAGATCTCAATAATTTCTCTTAATTATTAAATAAAAAATACTATTAAAGATTAAAGTTTCTTTATTTATTATTATTATATAACTTTAAAATACACAGAAGAAAACAAGAATATGACTGATTTTAAAATTACTAAAATTAAATCCCGCTGGATTTTAGATTCGCGGGGAAATCCTACAGTTGAGAGTGATGTATATTCGGGAAAGATTTACGCTAGAGCTGCAGTCCCCTCAGGAGCGTCAACTGGGATTCTGGAAGCATTGGAATTGAGAGATGGAGGAAGTGCTTTTTTAGGTAAGCATGTGACAAAGGCAGTATCTAATGTAAATGAGATACTAGGAAAGAAGATGCTCGGTTTCGATGTCCGAGAGCAGACTAAACTCGACGAAGAAATGATAGTAATTGATGGAACTGATAACAAAAGTAGCTTAGGTGCTAACGCAATTTTGTCAGTATCATTAGCTAGCGCGAGGTTGGCAGCAAAACTGTCGCAACAACCGTTATTTGAATATCTCAATCTTCTAGCATATAATAAAGAAAGAGAGAATTATTTGCTCCCACTACCATGCTGCAATATTATAAATGGAGGAGAGCATGCCGGTAATAATTTAGCGATACAAGAATTTATGGTATTACCTATTGGCGCCGACTCATTCTCTAATGCAATACAAAATGTTGCAGAAGTATATCAAACTTTAAAAAAATTGCTCAAACAAAAATACGGTCCATCTGCAATTAATGTTGGGGACGAGGGGGGTTTTGCTCCTAATTTGGCGTCAACATCAGAAGCGGTTGACATAATAATTGAAGCAATCGAAGCAGCGGGCTTTTTAATAGGCGTAGATTTCGTGTTGGGTATGGATGCTGCTGCTAGTGAATTTTACGAAGATGGATTCTACAATATAGACGGGAAAAAACTCACTAATGATGAACTATTGGAATACTATTTAGATTTATTGCGTAATTATCCCTTTAAATCTATTGAAGACCCCTTTGATGAGAAGGACTTTCGATCTTTTTCTAAACTAACAGCGAAGGTTGATAGGTCTATCCAAATCGTGGACGATGACCTGACTGTGACTAATGTGAATATTCTTAAAAAAGCCATCGAAGAGGAAGCAGGAAACGCCCTTTTACTAAAGGTTAATCAAATTGGTTCGTTAACAGAAGCGATTAATGCTGCTAAGATGGCGTTTAATAATGGTTTCAATGTTATGGTATCTCATAGATCTGGGGAAACAGAAGACCCATTTATCTCAGATTTAGCTGTAGGGCTATGTACGGGACAACTGAAATCTGGAGCAACATGCCGATCCGATCGAACAACTAAGTATAATCAATTACTTAGAATAGAAGAAATATTGGGTTCCAAAGCAGTTTACCCCGATAAATTTGAATCGTGGAAAAATTTCTTTTAGTTATTTTCCTTCCCTTTTCTTTTAAATCTGTATATATTAACATCTACAGATTTAGTTTTTTGTTTGTGAAACTCGTAGGTTCTTTTTAGTTTTAATTGAAAAGGAAAAACATGATCGATTTCCCAATTAAATTTCTTGATAAATTTTGTTAGAAATTGGTGAACTTTTTGATTTGCTAGATGAATCGAATAAACTACATCAGAAAAGCTAAATGCTTTCTGCAGAAAAAATCTATCTGCAGTCTTTTTCTGGACTCCAAAAGGTGGATTTTCAATAGTAGTGATATGCATCTTGTTCGGCAATACCTGCTTTACAATTTCAAAGCGATTAACATCAGAGCAAAGGGGTAAAACTATATCTTCTAAGCCTAAACCTTTAACATTCTCTTTTAGGATTCTTAGAGCGTTTATATCGATGTCAACACTAAGGACATAAGAAGCTCGAAGATACGCACAAGCAATGGACAATCTACCGGTTCCAGCTCCAAGGTCAATTACTAATTTGTTTTTAATATCATTGAACTCAACTCCCGCAAAAAATACTATATCAACAGCACTTTGCGCATCTATGCAATATTGTTCTAATTCTATTTTGGGATTCAAAAATCCATTAGTTTGTTGGATAAGTGATATAAGATCTTTTTTGTTTATCGTAATCGCCTGAAAAGTCCGCTTCATAAATTTTTTTATTAATAATTATGAAAAAATTTAATTATTTTAATTAATAATAATTAAATAGTGAAATTAAAAGATTTTTGTTGAAATTTATGAAAGATTCTGCTAAAAATAATGATATAGTTCTTACAGGGCAGTATTTAGGCGTTGTAGAAGAATATTTGCCCGACAAACAGTCTACTTATGTAAAAGAAGGTCAGATTTTTGCGACTAAAACTGGAATAGTCAAAATCGATAAAAATCGCAGAGCTATAGAAATCTTGAGCCATCAAGAAGAAAACCGTAAAACAATAAAAATTGGAGATGTAATTATAGGAACAATCCGTTTTTTAAGACTTTACTCTGTTGGGATCAGTTTTGCTACGATCAATAAAAAAATTCACTTTAATAGTTCGTATTTTGGTAATATTCATGTCTCCCATATATCAAAAAGATTCATTGAAAAAATCTCTGACGCGTTTCAAATTACGGATATTGTTAGAGCAAAAGTTATACGCCAAGAAGAAAATGAATATAGTTTAAGCACTACTGGAAATGAATTAGGCGTTATTCACGCTGATTGTAGTATATGTGGAACAACTCTGGAAAAGATTGGCCATGATAGATTGAGATGCTCAAGATGTGGAAATGTTGAGAATAGAAAGCTCTCGAGCGATTATGGAGATGTAACTGAAAGTTTAAGATATTAAAAGGAATTATTATCTATTTTTTATTAAACAAGGTTAAATATATTAAAATTAATTCTGAAGTGGTCTATCTTGGGTCGGAGTGGTGGAAAAAAAGTAATAAATTTTTATAACTCAAGTGGAGATGTTAACAATATTATTAAATTTCTTGAAGAAGTCCAAAAAAAGATAAACTATCTTAATCTAAACTGTAAAGTTGATGGAAAAGTAATTAAAATTACACTATTTGGAACAAGAGATCTTCAATATTTAGCAAGTGAAAGGTTAAGAGAGTTAGCCAATCAATATTTATGAAGGTTGGTATCTTGTTATTGGTTTAAAACCAAAAAACATTTATTTAATTCTAAATTAGAGAAATTAGTTTTGGTGGAATATTGTGGCAAAAAAAAAAGCTGAACCAAAGGAAGAAGAAAACGATATTGACGATGAAGACCTTTTTGACGATGAAGAGATAGAAAGCCATTACCCCGATTTATCAAAAGATTCCAAGAATGGAAAAGAGGCTTTATCTGAAGATTTGTTAGGGGATGCTGAAGACGATGAGTTAGAAGAAGATTTTGAAGTCGATACAGGCCCAGAACTACCCGATTATAAACATTTAAAATTGGATATGAAAAAGGGTGCTAATCAGAACGACTATACCTTAAGCGTTGAAGGACAATCACATGGATTATGCAATATTTTTGTACAGCACCTTTTAAAAACTGAAGGTGTGAATTCAGCAGCGTATAAAATTACTATAATTAATCCACCTGAGATTTTTATCCGACTTGAAGATGGATATAAAATAAAAAAAATCCTTTTCAAAGCAATAGAAACCTTGAGAGCTGAAGTTACGGCAGTCCAGAAAGTTTTTAAAAAACTTACCTAAGTAACTAGTTGTATTAACTTCTGAAAAGTTTATAAGAAAATACGCGTCTTCTAATCTTAATGTCTTACGATTTTTTATTAAAGGATTTAAACAATAAATTAACCCAAAAATCAATAGGAACAGACAAAGGGTTAGCTAAAATAGGAGATGGCGTCGTTAACCTTACATATTCTATCGCAAAATCCATCGTTTTAACTCGTAATAGCAAAAACAATAATAGTATTCGAACTGGCTTAAAAGTTAGTAAAACTATATTAGCAAACGCATTAAAAGAAGCTGATATGAAAAGTTTTGCAAAAAATAGGTCGGATGCTCACGATCTCGCCGATACGGTGGAGGCTCTTGTTGCATATGTGTGGTTAATTAAGAAAATGACGATAGAAGACATTATCAATTTTCTCGTAAGTTCTCTCAACGAAAATCTAATCGTTAGAAGCGAGGAAATAAAAAATGCAACAATAGCTTTTAGAAAACTTTTGAACGAGATCAAAAAATTTTTGCCTGAGAATTAAAAATGAAAGATTTCCCAATAACCATTGGATTTGACGACGCTAAATTTACCTTTAATTCTAAATTAAAAACTACAGATTTAATAGGAATAATCTGTCAAGGTACAAGAATGGTTGGTATGGTTAAAAAAGAAATTTTAATTGATGGAGATAATGCAACTGAAGTTCTAATTGACCTTACTAAGCGAAACGAAAAGCATGTCCAATACATCATCACAGATACAATTACATTTGGGGGATTTAACATCATTGATATAGAAAAAGTATATAACATTACTGAAAAACCAATCATAGCAGTAACCGAAAAAATGGTAGATCTTGGAGCTGTTAGAAAAGCGCTAGTCAAGAAGTTTCCCAATAACTACGAAGATAAACTTCTCAACATAGTAAACGCGGGAGATTTATATGAAACTAGCATTGAAACGGCTGGAGGACATTCAAAAGTATATTTTCATTCAAAAGGGATTCACATTTCTGAAGTTGACTCTTTATTACATAAAATTTGTATTGATTCTAAAATTCCTGAGCCAGTACGACTTGCTCATATTATAGGAACGGCTTTGTAGTAAAAGATAATAGTTTGTTTTAAAAAGTAGCAATCTCGTATTCTAATATCTCTTTCATTCTTTGTTGTAACTCTGGCCTAATAGCAGACATTCCGTACGTTTTTAAGCCACCGAATTTTTTCTGAATTTCTTGAGCGCTCATAGCACCAGGTAAATCTTGTTTATTTGCAATGGCAATAATTTTTGTTCCTAAACTACGTTCAAATCTATTGTATATCTCTTTAGTTTTTTCCACATTTTTTTCGGTTGAGTCACAAACTATTACTGCCAATCCAGCTCCCCGTAAGAAATCCTGCCACATGAATTTAAACCTTTTCTGACCACCTAAATCCCATATTGAACAGTTTTTTCCATTTAAAGACGAATCTTCTACTTCTAGCCCTACTGTAGGAATTCTTTCATAAGGGACATCCCTTCCTTGCAATAAGGATAACAATGAGGTTTTACCTACTCCCCCTTCTCCAATGAAACAAATCTTTTGCTTTGTCGAAATCAATTCTAATCCTTTCTAATCGAGAATTATCTTAAATAGAAAAGACAAGTAATTGTTCAAAAATGAAAATAATATTCACATAATATGAAATCTTTTAATAGTAATCCCAATATTCGACAGTTTTGTTAAACTGTAAAAGAAAAAATAAATATAGGGATATTACAATGCAGAAAAAATCAATAAATTAAAAATGAATTCTGTTAAATTACCAAATTCAAATATTTAATCTATTATTCTTTATAGGAGAGAAGATGGACGCTCTGGTTGCTTATATTAAGAATTGATTTAAACCGTAATTTGGATGATAGAAGACAGTAACATTGTAATCATTGAACGTAGGCAATAACCGATCTATAATATAATCAAGTTCAATGTAAACCATTAAAGTATCAGATACTCTATTGTGGGAGATTTTTAGATTTAGCCTGCCAACACCAATTCCCATTGCATGGATATAGTTAAAATCCCATTCAATATACAGAAGTTTTTCGCTAGACATCGGAAGAGTATCAAAATTAATCGTGAGGTTCCTAGATTCATTTAAGTAAATATATTTCGTATTGAATAAATTTATAGTAGTAATATCATGCTCATGTCTCAACATTGAATAATTTCCAGATTCTCTTACATTATATGGGTGAAAATCCGCAGCCCAATCACAAACCCTTAACCACTTGAAACAATTAACATAATGTACCCACACTTCACTGCTAGTAGATCTTGCTGTAATATTATATGAATCTAAAGAGGGGTCATTTATTTTAGGCGTCTGATAATGGTTTTCGCTAATTTCCTCATATGTATTTATAGTTGTTGAGAGTCTAGTGGTACCATTAACTGTAGATAACAATATATCGCTTCTCATAATCTGTAATGGACACCAAAACTTTATTTTTATGTCATTATTCGAATTGACGTTAATATTAACGGCTTGAGATTTGTTAAAATGATTCATCCAATGTAATCTAATGTATCCTATGTTTGAGGATACGTTAAAATCCGCCACCGATTTAAATTTAAGGTTCCAAAGATCAAACAATTGGACACCGGAGTTAGAGTGACAAAAGAAGTTTTTAAAAAAATAAAG
Source organism: Promethearchaeota archaeon (assembly GCA_013375475.1). Taxonomy (GTDB): domain Archaea; phylum Asgardarchaeota; class Lokiarchaeia; order Sigyniarchaeales; family SOKP01; genus SOKP01. Next base: position 27,180 of record JABXKD010000005.1, on the reverse strand, counting down.
ATGGTCTAACATTAGTTCTATATTTCCTGTATTAGATGACACTTCGAAATTATTTTCAATGATGCTATTATTTATTTTAATGTTTAGTTCTCCAGAACTAGTCCTAAGGTAAAAATCTTTAATATTAATATCAAAAGCATTGAAGTTAACATTGCCCTTTTCAGAATTGGATATAAAACTATAACTAGAATAACTTGGATTGAAGGCAACAATTAAACTCAGGCTTATAATATCATTAATATCAATTATAGAGTTAATATCGATAATCATACGAGAGCCTTTAATAGTATATGTTAATTCAATAGAGATTTGTGGGAGATATAGCCCAGTATGGGTAATATTCCAATCTGCTTCTATTAAATTTACTGATTCTTTATTTTATTGTATTATATTGATATCACCTACGGTAAGGTGATTATTAATCTCAACTTCGGATGCAAATATTCCAAATCTTGAAATCTTAGTGGAACCACTACCATTTTTTACGGGAACAACCGATAGCATAATGAATGTGAACACAAACAACGATATTACGACCACAAACATCATTATAATAGGATCTAAATTTTTTTTCCTCATGATATCATTTAGGTTTTACTTTAATTCGAAATGGGCTAAAAAAGTTAATAAATGTCAACTTAAAAAAGTATGGATGAGAATTTTATATAAATTCATAAATTGTAACCAGAATTAAGAATTTAAGTCAATAAATAAAAGAATTTACACTTACCACAGATAAATTTAAATCTCACTTAAAATACAAATGAAAATTTAAAAAGAAATTATATAAAAATTTATAAAAAAAAACAATTATACTACTTTTTTTTAACTACAGGTTCACCAGGATCTAAATCCTTGACAATCCCCACACACGATGTTCTACCCATGTCGCGCACCGCAAATCGCCCCAATTCGGGAAATTCCGAATACTTCTCAAGACAAAGCTTTTTAATAGGTTGTAGCTTAATTATCGCTGATTCATTTTTCTTGAGGAATTTTGGATTGTCTTCTATTACAGCACCAGTCTTTTGATCTAATTTTTTACTTAATTCGATGAATTTAGCGGCTACTTGAGCAGTGTGAGCGTGAACTACAGGGGTGTACCCTTGAGCGATCGCTGTTGGATGCCAGATAACAATTACTTGTCCAGTCCAGTTCCCATTTCGATTAATTACAGTTGGTACATCAGTTGGGTGGCCCATAACATCGCCACGGCCAACATCTGCCATTGTAATACCTCTAATACTAAATCCGATGTTATCACCGGGTTCTGCTTGATTTTGTTCTTCGTGATGCATTTCGATGCTTCTTATTTCCCCTTTAAAGCCCGTTGGCATGATAACTATTTTATCATTTTTCTTTAATACACCAGTTTCTACTCTTCCAACAGGAACAACCCCCGTTCCTTTGATATTGTATGCATCTTGGATTGGAACTCGTAGAGGTTTGCCAGTAGGTTTTGGTGGGAGTTCAAAAGCATCAATCGCTTCAATTAAAGTAGGACCATCGTACCATGGAAGTTTATCTGATTTCTCTGTAAGATTTTCCGCTTTAATACCGCTAACGGGTACAAACGGAATTTTTTTAACTGGAAAACCAATATTTTTTAGAAGGTCAGAGACTGCATCTTTTACTTCGTTATAACGCTCTTCCTTGTAATCGTAGACATCGGCTTTATTAACGGCAACTACTAATTGTTTAACACCTAAGGTTTGCGCTAAATAAGCGTGTTCTCTAGTTTGACCATTAGCTGCGACACCAACTTCCATTTCGCCTTTCTTTCCAGAAACGACTAAAATAGCAGCATCAGCTTGAGAAGCACCAGTGATCATATTCTTAACGAAGTCCGCGTGTCCAGGTGCATCAATTATAGTAAAATATTTAGTTTTAGTTTCAAATTTTCGAAAAGCTAAGTCAATAGTAATACCCCGTGCTCGTTCTTCTTTCAACCGGTCAAACACATATGCGTAAGACCAAGATTCTCTATCGTTCTCTTTTGCTAACTTCTCAAGTTCTCTTGCTTCTCTATCGGTTACTGCTCCAGTTTTAATGAGCATTGCGCCCATCATTGTTGATTTCCCGTGATCAATTTGAACCTGAAGGCTTAATTAGCCTAACAAAATGTCCTATAATCACGAGGTTTAAATGTTTTTTATCGGTTGGCATTTTGAATCAATTTCCTTTACTTAATATTATATTTATTATTTTATTTGAATTTAAATATACTCATTTTAGATTAAATGATAACTACCTTAATGATATCAAATATATATTTTTTACGATACTGAATACTAAGTTTTCATTTGTTGAAGCTGAATATCTTCATACTTTTGAAAAAACTGATTTTCAAGATATTGGAAATCGAATTTTTCATCCATATATTTAAATTTCTTCCTTATTTCTGAAATAAATCTTAAAATAAGGTTCTTTTCTTCACTTTCATTGAATTTTTTCTCTTGAAGTAAAAGCTCTTTGGGGATTTCAATTTCTGGAACAGAAGGAAATAAGGCTAAAAGTCTTTTCCAATGCTCAATAAGATACAATAAGAACTGATAATCTTCCTCTGAAAATGAATTAAGATCCTTCAACGCTGAAAAATGAAAGATTCTATCTACTTCCACTAAAAAGGAGGAACATTTCCATAAATCTTCTAAACTGATCTTTTCCATTATTATAAATTTAAACTTTAATTTTTAAATATTATAAAAAATAACTTATATAAATCTTCTTGCTTGACTATTTAAATGTGATACAAATTCAACGCGAATTTGATTGCTCCAACTCCTTGGAGCAAAACCATAAATAAAAGCCAATTTAAGCATCTTTCCAAGAGAAATATATTCTCTTTTTTGAACTTCTCCTTGTGGTGTTTGAGCAAATCTTGTAATATGAGAATCTTTGTGTATTAGTAGAAGATTATTAAAGTTACTGTCAGATTTATCAAAGTTAATATGATGTATGTCTAAATTTGGATCATCGATTTTAAGAATTTTTCCAGAAATTCCATCAAAGAAGTGAATAACTCCTTTCTTATAAAACCCGCCTTGAGACCATGCCAATTTTTCCTTCATAGTACCTTTCCAACTAGGTCTAGACCATTTAGTGGGGTATTTTGAGTCAGAGTCACCATATATTGTAGAATATTCATAATTAACCCATGAAGTCCAAGTTGGAAATTGTTGTCTAATATCTTCGACTCTTTGAATGGGATCTTAATTTCCTATTTCTAAGAGTAACTCTAAACAAGCTTTAGAATCAACAGGACCTAGCTTCGACTTTAAAATTTTCGCAATTGTCAGTAATTCTTGAGGATCAAATATTCGATATAACATATTTCCCTTAGTAAACATAATAGAGTCAAAAGTATGTCTAGGTATTCCAAAAAAGTTCGATAATTCTACTAAACTAGGAGTATCCCTAATCCAATTTTCACTATTCTTTAATACAGATAATTTTTGAACTATTTTCTGAATTAGGGTCCGTTCGATCGCTTTTGGATGATCTTTCATAACATGGAAAGGTATATTAGCCGAATAAGCTATAACCTCGAGAAGTCCTAATAAGTATTTTTTATGTTCCTTCTTATTAATATTATCCTCAATAAATTTAGAAATTCTTTCAAATGTAGAGTATTCAGGTCTCGCTGTCGGATTATTTATCAGTTTGTCAGATAGAAAAGTACTATGCGAATCAAATATTTTTAATCCTACATCAGATAAACTAATATAAGTATTTGATTGCTGGGATAATATAATTTGAAGACCTTTTCCCAGAACCCACATTGGTTTATCCACTATAGAATTATAATCGTTTAATCCTAACTCTCTGGCATAGTAATCTAAAATTGTCAATACATTTTTCTTATTTTTCAATATAACATCTTTAGAGTTACGACTATGGCAAGGGCATTTAATATTAGAGAAGGTCTTACAAAAAAGGATGATTGGTTACCTGAAAGATTCTTCCAACCTCATACATCAGGAGCCCTCGCAGAAACAGCTATTAAGCCAGAGGAATTTAAAAAGGCGATAATGACCTATTATAAGATGATGGGCTGGGATGAGGATGGAATTCCTACAAAATCAAAATTAGAGGAATTAGAGTTAGATTGGATTTTGTGAATCAGTAAAATATTTTCCTTTTAAATCCTCATACAATTCATTTTTATTATCTTTTAACAAGTTGAAGATTTCCCCAATTTCTCTTTGAAAATCTATTTTAATTCCTTTAGAATCAGTTATTTCAATTGTAACCTTATTTTGTAAGAATTTTTCAAAAACTAAATCAATATCATTGATGTTGACTCGAGTTTCTCTGAAATAATCTAAGAGGTGGTGCAAAATAAAAGCTTTTACGTATGAATTCTGATCATCGTTTAAGTTATCCAAATCCTTTTGATAAAAGAATTGTAGTTGTTGAATTGCTACATTTTCATTACTATTAAAATGGCTGCTATCGTTATTTTCATAATATGCCCAAGAAGTTCCGTAGTCTATGTTTCGATTAACATAATACGCGATGAATTCGTCGATTCCTGCTTTTTTTGCCCATTTATCGTGAACGACCCAATTAGGTATTTTTACATCACTTTAAGAATAATTCTGAACTATAAATTTGATAGCGTTGGATTAAAAAAAACATTTTTCTTCATAGAAGATAATAAAAATAAAAAGTCATATTTCGTTAATTAATACTAATAATTCAAAAAAAATATTCAAAATATCTCACGAGTATCATGGTAAAAAACAGAGAAAAATTTCCCCGAGAAGGAGCCTTCATTATGGGTCGAGTTGTTGATATCCAAGCCCAGTATATTTACGTAGATTTACCAGATTATGATGGTTTACCTTCAGAAGAAACTGCAAGAGGTATGATACATATTAGTGAAATTTCAAGTAGATGGGTTAAAAATATTAGAAGTGTAGTGAGAATTGGTCAACGTCTTGTATTAAGAGTAGTAAAAGTTGTTCCTGATAAAGGACAGATTGATTTGTCATTAAGAAGAGTGAATTCCGCCCAAAAAGATTTAATAACGAAAGAACATAAATACGCAAGTAAGTATGAAAATTTGCTGCAATTTTTAACTGAGATTGAGGGAATTGATTTATCTTTAGACCAAGTTTACGAATTAATTGGCTGGCCAATAAAAGAACAATTTGATCTTTACCAAGAAACTGTCGAAGCTCTCAAAGAAGAGGGACAAGAAATCTTGGATGAACTTGAAAATGTACCAGATGATGTTAAAAAAGCTTTTTTACAAGTTGTTGAGGAAAATGTCGAGGTTTCGACGGTTAGTATAAAAGGTAAGATTAAACTTATGAACAAAAGTGGAGATGGCATAGACAAAATAAAAGACACATTGAATGAAATAATCAAGATAATAGAAAAGCCAAAAGCAACAAGGAACATTCGTATATCATATCTGGGAGCGCCTTTTTATAGATTAGAGATTGTCTCCAAAGATTATCTCGACGCAGAAAGCATTCTATCAGATACAATTGAGGTGCTAGAGAATACAACTCAACAAAATAATGGTTCCTTTGAATTTATAAGGGATTAAAATTTAATTAAAAAAAAAATCTCAAAAAATAATGAAATACCTTCAAAAGTGTAAGGATTGTAGAAAATACGGATTAATTAACTCAAAATCTAAGTGTATTTATTGCGGGGGAACTTTAATTAATCCATTTCCTCCGAGATATTCTCCTATTGATAAATATTCAAAATATCGGATTATTTATTTTAAAGAGGAATTTAAAAAACGGTTTGAAGAAAGTTAGACAACTTCTATTTCTTCTGCTATTTTTTCGTAAATAAGAATTTTCGCGTTTTTATGTGGCATATTGGCAATATCATTTGCTTGAAACGGACCATAATTAATCCCATCAATTCCAACTAAAGGAGGAGAAGGATTGTTAAACCTAATAAGAATATAATCATATTGAACTACTTGCTCGGACTGTGTTATCTCTGATTTTTTCTGTGCAGGTTCAACTTCAGTGATTTCTAATTCTTTTTTTGTGGGAACAATTGCTGGAGAAGGGTGTACTGGTATCTCTTCAACCTCTAATACATTATCCAATTCAATCGGTTTATCTTCCTCGTACAATGTGAGTCTCTTAAGTTTTTTAAATCCTTTAATTGTGCTTACTAAATTTTGATAAAATAACTTCTCGGCTTCAATTAAATTATTATAATCGATTTCTTGAAGAGCTAGAGCTGCGTTTAATAATTTTACTTCTCGAATTTTTAAAAGATCGTTAAGCAAATACTTAAATCCATACTTGTATGATTTTAATATATGAATTTCAACATTTCGCCTAGTTTCTAACTCATATTTAGCGATATAATCAACATTTTTCATATAGTAATTAAAAGTCTCTTGAGTTAGGGGGGTCAATTCACTCTTTTCAAATTCTTTAAGCCAATGCTCATAGAGGTTCTGATAATCAGTTTTTAAATTCATATACTTCAATAAATTGTATTCTCCTTTAATAATGAAAGATGAGAAATTATATTATTTTAACTCAAATTGTTTTCGCAACTTCTTTACACAACAAAAATATTGCTATATGGTGAGGGACATCGATTATTTCTCCTTTTGAGTAAGGCCCATACTCCACGCCCTTAATTTTTGTCATTGGGATTGCATTTTCCGTGATTTCCAGTTTCAAGGTTAAATTTTTCTTACTTGTAAATACGATGGGATCCAATTTTTCATTCGCTTCGTCTAGGGGATTAAAATCTTTTAGTTCTTTTAAAGATATTTCCTGAACTTTGAAGCCTGTTTTTCCGTGTAAAGAGCCGGGATATCTTATAAGTCTGTGGATATCTATAGAAACAGGTTCATCCAATTCAACTCCAACTTGTTTAACAATTTCTTTTAAAAATCTTTTCCACATTATCAAACCAAAACCTTCTATAGCCCAGACATTTCTTTCTGCTTTCGTAATTAATTCCAAAAAATCATCTTTGTAATTTAAAAAGCTTGTAGCATAATTCTGTTTGAAACTAAATTGATTTTCATCAAGTAATATTTTTTCTATCTCAGTTTTAGGTTTATGCAATATTTCTTCAACTCTGCTCATAATTTTCTGAGACCAACCTAGACTTTCTTTTAATAATCCATGGATTACACCTGATTTATCAATGAGACCTAATAAATCAAATGAAATGTTATCTCCTGTAAGGTAATCAACAATTTCTCTTCTTTCGTCGCTATTTAATTTTCTAAGTTCTTCACTTTCAACTTTTAAGTGATATCCTCGATGACCGGAAAAAGCTATTCTCATATCTTTTTCGCTTATACCGAAGTCGGGGATTAAAAAATTATAGACTAATTTCTTAATTTCATTTTTAGCAATATTTAAGCATTCATCACATACCCAATTCAATTTACTGAGCTTAGATTTTTTACATTCTGGACATTTTTCAGGCATTCCAGTTCCTTCAGCACCGCATTCTTTACAATACCAAAGATCGTGCTTCTCTTTACAGGGAGTATAGAAGTGGTCTACATCAATATCAATGATTAAATCACATCCTTGATAGTTCTTGTTTTCCATTTCTCTCGCGTCAGGAACCAAGTAAAGTGATCCACTGGAATATAAATGTCTAGGAGTGTCTCGTAAGATATAGTCGTTTAATTCTCTCGAATTTTCAAACTTCATATGTCGTTTCATAAAAACTTTTTTTTCCCAAGGGATGAAACCAAACTCTCGCAAATTAAAAGAACTAACTTGCGGAAAATTATTCTGTTTTTCTTGATAGTACGCCTGAAATAACCTTTTTAAATAGGAGATGTCACTCATTTGGTTTCTCTGATTCCTCCAGTTCTCTTTTTGCTAGATATTCTCCTTTATCACTTCTATATTTCTTTATACGAACATAGCCTAGTGGGTGTTTCAACTTTTTTCTCTCAGAGGGGTCTTGTGAACCATATCCCGTTAAACAGAGTTCGTCCTTATATTTATCTGCCATACATAAACCTAAAGATTTTAAAGTAGAGCATTGGTATGGTGTATAATTTTTTCTTTTTGCATATTCTACTTGATATGTAGTTTTTTCTCTATCAAAATCAGGTATAATGGAAAATATACTAACTACATATTCAACGGGGTATTCTAGAGCGAGTAAAAGCCAAACAATATATAGTCGTTCATGATGGACAAGGTTTTGACCTTCTTCTGCTTTTTTTAATATTTCAATTACACACGGAGGAAGAAGTAATACCATCTCCTCCTTACTACTTATATCAAGTTTAAAAGTAAAATCAAATTCTTCTTTTCTCTTCTCCCATAAGATTAAGATTTTATCATATAATTCTTTAAATCCTTGAATTTTAGAAGCTTCGTTAATAAATGCTTTTAAAGAAGCTTTATCGTCTGTTTCTTCACTAAGAAGCTTGTTTCTAACGTACTCTTGTATTAATCGTATTAAAGTTTTATTTTGAACAAATACATGACCATTGATCAATACCTTATTTGTTAATTTCCTATGCTCGTCTCTTAAATTTGATGCAAGTTTAAGATAATCAATGTAATGAATTGAAAAATTTGCTTTTAGTTTTTCTCGATTATCTTTTATGATTTTTAGTCCAATAGGTTCGGGGGGATCATAAAAATTGATTTTTAAATCTAAATCGTGACATATTTCATATATATTTGATATACTATTTTCCCTTTCCATATCGTTGTAAGCGTTCTTTGAATATAGATTGGCAGCTCTATTTGTTATCACCTTGTTATTTAGAGCATAAAGTATAATTTTTAGCAATAAATAAACATGAACATTTAAGTTGTCAATCGTATAATCTGGAATCTCTTCCATATTATTGAAAGCAGCTTCGAAGATTTTTAAAACTCGGTTAGCGATTTGAACACTATTATTATTAGAAAAGATCTCTGAAATAAACTCAGTAGGTGGTTTCTCTCCGATGTCTTTATAAATTGTTTTTAAGGAGGGAAGCCATGGATATCGATTAATTAATTCGTTTGAAATGCTCAAGGCTCCTATAACCTCTCTTTTCAAAGTAAAAATAAGTACATTTAATTGTTCATAGGGGTGATTTGTTTTAATTGCAACGAGTTAATTGATTTACAATAGAAGACTTAAAATTCGTCCATATCGTCGTTTTCATCAAATTCAGCTTCTTCGACCCGAGGTGCAAGGAAGTAATTTAATTCACCGCCTTCTAAAAGATTGAAAATCATTTTTAAGGGATGGTCTGTTTTAAGTGAAATTTCCAGTTTTTCTGTGATTGAGGAGATTTTTAGTATTGCTTTTAGAAATGTTAGACTATAAGCCCCCGTACAAGTTTCGGTAATTTCACTTTCAATCAAATCTTCTATGCTGAGATCGTACTCCATTTCGCCAATCTGACCATTTGAGCTAAAGATTAATCCTTCGTTCGCAACAGCCTTCATGTTAAGTATTTCAGAATATATTTCTGCATCCTTTATTGCTTCTACGAGAAATTCCGTATCTATAACCCAATTTGAAGGATATTCAATTTTTAATAAGTTGTCCATCGGAATATCTTCCCGATCAAGGTCAATTAATGCTAGACTAAAAGTTCTTTTACGGGCTCTCCCTTCGCGTTGCATAGTTATTTTAATTTTTTGTTCTGTCTCTTTAAAGTCTATTTCAATATTGTCATCAGCAGAACTTCTTTTAAGTATCTTATCCAAATCGTCCAAGTTTAAACCTATTTTAGATTCTTTACTACACTTGTAATCGTCAAAACCTTCCTTCTTTATTGATAGTTTTAACAAACAGATTCGACTTGGGTCCATCGCTGTGATAACAAATTCTTTAGGAGAAACTTTAAATTCGGTCTCATCTATGATACTAGATAGAGTTTCAACAATACCCTTCAATACCCTACTATTTTCCAGTTTTAGTGTAAAGCTCATTAATTATCAGCACTTTTATTGATTACTAATTTATATTAATATAGTTTTATTGGCAATATTTATAAAATTCAGTATTATAGGTTTAATAATACTTTACAATTCAAATTGTAATTTTTGAATTAATTATATATAGTCACCTTAAATTTTTTAATCTATATTAAATAAAAAAAAATCGATCTAATATGATGCGCGAGCCAGCGATTCAAAGAATGATTGTAGATGTAAAAAGCTCGGATAATCGAGTTCAGATAACGGGATACGTTAAACAAATTGTTGAAAATGACCATATAATTTTGAACGATAAAACTGGAGATATAAAAGTAGATATCAAAGTCGTTGAATTTCCATTTAAAAAAAATGATCTTATTAATGCAATAGGCGAACTCAATATTACTACGGGAGGAGAAAAAGAAATTGGAGCAGAAATTATACAAGATAAGAATAAGTTAAACTTTGAATATTATCGAAAGCTCTATGAAATTAAAAAGGAATTAAATTTAGTTTAGAGTTTAATCTATCGCAGAAAGTTTAAAATTGTAAAAGGGTTTAGCTCCTCCATTTAAACCATTTACTAGATTAATTGAATTCTTATAATTATGTAAAAATTTTATTTTAAAAGCACAAATTTTAATATTTATGCTTTTCTTGATTCTTTAAGGAACTATTCTAAATTTTAGGGTTAAATATATGGTTGAATTTTGTCCAGAATGTTCAAATCTTTTACGTAAAAAAGTTTATGATGGAAACAAGTCTTTATTTTGTAGGTGTGGCTTTCAAAAGGAACTAAAGCTAAGCGCGGAAGAAATTAATAAAAATGTGAAATTGAAGAAAAAAGCTTTAGATAAAAATCTTATAGTAGTGAACCCCGAAGATAAAATTTCTGTCCACCCAATTGTCACTAAATATTGTCCCAAATGCAACAATAAAAAGGCAGAAGCTTGGCAAGAGCAAACTCGGAGCGCTGACGAACCAAGCACATCGTTTTTCAGATGCCTTGAATGTAAGCATACATGGCGAGAATATTGAAAACCTTTTTTTTTTATTAAACTGCAAATTTAATTAATCTTAATCTTGGGCACTGGGATGACGATAATTTTTTAAGAATATAAAAATAAGACTAATTTATAAGGAAATTAGTTTTTTGGAGTGAACATAAATGCCAATAATAGGTATTGATTATGACAAATGCAGTCAATGTGGTACTTGTATAACAACTTGTCCTAGGGCGTTGTTTAAAGATGACGGAGGAGAGAAAATTAGATATGCGGATCCTAATTCAATGTGTATCCGATGTGGCCACTGCGTTGCAAGATGTCCTGAAGACGCAGTACTTTATGAAGATATGGGAGAATCAATTACTTTTAAAGGAATAAATAATCCAGAAGAAATAGTAACTTATGAAGAAATGTTTAAATTCCTTCAGGGACACCGTTCGATAAGGCAATATAAAAAGCAGGAAGTTCCAAATAATACATTGCTAAAAATCTTTCACGCAATGCAATGGGCTCCAACGGGTCGGAATATGAGATCAGAAACCATTACCATTATTTCTGACAAACAACAACTGAAAGAGTTATCAGACGCAATTCAAGAGGTTTTAACTAATGATAAGGCTTGGGGTTGGTTATATGGTGAAAGATTGGCTAACCTCGCTAAAGAATTTGAGGTTCCCGTCTATTTTAATGCACCACATTTAATCATTGTGTCTTCACAACTCTCTACAGTCATAGGAATTCAGAACATAGCCGATATGATTACTTATGGCCGATTAGCAGCCCATTCATTAGGTTTAGGTACTTGCTGGAACGGTTGGACTCAAGTAGGTATCGAATTAAACCCTAAAATAATGAAAATAGCGCGCATAAGAGCCAAAGCATTTGGAGCGTTTACTTTGGGTTATCCAAATTATGAGTTATTTCGAACTCCTCCTCGTTCCCTAAAGCGTGTAAAAGGTTTGAATTAAACTATCAATCTAGGAGCAAATAAAGAAGATACCATGGCTGTATGGAATTCTTTTAAACGTATTGAATCGGTTTTTAACGCGGAAATCCCTGATAGGGTACCTAAATTTGAAATTTCAATAGAAATTCCGGAATTAAATCCGCTTGTAGATGGTCAAGAGGTAGGCTCCGGTATTTTATTTTTTCCTCCACAATTAATTGAAATGTTTCATGAAAAACCATCATTAATATCGCAAATGGAACAAATTGTAACAAATCCCCGTACTCTTGAGACCATACTTGGTGGATCTCCCAAAAAAACTGCTCGAATTCATGTGGAGTTTAATTATGACATGTTCCTAACCTTTCCTGGCGTTCCAATGATTTTCAAAAATAAAATCTTTGAGGATTTCCATACTGAAGAGGATAACAAAGTTGTAAGAGGTCCAGACGGGAGACTTGTTTGGCGAACTAGTCCTGATGGCGCTCACACAAGACATGGTTTTATACAATCACCCGATGATTGGGAAAAATATATAGAATTTGATGTTGATCACCCTGGAAACAGTATTTTGGTTAAGAGAACACTAAATACTTGTAAGAAGATTGATCTTGTTCCAACTTTCTTCTTATTCGGAAGTGGATTTTTTGAAGAGTTATGCGGTATGTTTGGGTTTGAAACTATGTTTAAACTGTTGGTAAAGGATAAAAGCTTCGTTAAAGATATAGTTACGCAAATGAGTGATTATAGTATTGCTTTAGTAGAAAAAGTTATTGAAAAGGGAGGAAAATATATCTACATGTCTAATGATCTCGGTATTAAGGGAACTAGTATAATATCACCTCAAATGTTTAGGGAATTTTTTAAACCAAGCATTAAAAAATTCTGTAACAAAGTACACAGTCTTGGAGGTAAAGTAATTATGCATTCTTGTGGATATGTTTCAGAGTTACTACCTGATTTTGTAGATATGGGATTAGATGCTCTTCATCCAATAGAAAAAGCATCTGGGAACGATATAGTTGAATTAAAGGAAAAATTTGGAAAAGACATTATTTTCATTGGAAATGTACCTATTCCCTTGTTATCTCATGGAACTCCAGAAGAGGTTACAGAATACGTGAGGTATTTATTAAAAAATGTATCTAAAGATGGAGGTCATATTTTTTCGTCATCTCATTCTGTAACAAAATGGTGTAAATTAGAAAATTTTATAGCCTATAATGAAGCTGTTCATAATTATGGAACATATCCCATAACATTCTAAAGATTATACTATTTTATCTAGATAATCCCAGAATCAAGGATAACTAATTTGATTATTTATGATATAATATGCTAAAAATATCTTGCTATATATGTATAATCGTGAAAGAGTGGTTTCACGATCTGAGTACTTGATATATTCCTAAATTAAGCAAAAATATATTAGGAAAGTACTTCTAAAATCTTCGTTAAAATTCGTGCTTTACCACCAGTAGATTGAAGAAGTGTTTTTCCACACACTAAACATTCTACATCTGTTGCAGAGCAACCAAAAATTATTTGTTGATTACCACAATTTAGACACTTGACTCGCAAGAATCTACTTTGAGGTTGAGGGATTAATGCTTCTTTACTTTTCTTTTTCGGCATAACTTTTCAACTCTCATACTTCCTGTAATTCGAATTTCTTTACTCGATAAGATTTAGAATACTGTTTTTTGCCGCATTCTGAACACTCTAATACAGGCAGTGATCTTTTGTTCACTTTTGCATTCTTATGAAATATTTCTTTAGGGAAACTACCATAACCGGTTTTCTTTCTTTCTACACGTCTTCTACCCTGGTTGAGCATTCGCTCTTTTCCCTTCTTATACATAGAGACATTGTGTATTTTGTGAGATCTACAAGTTGGACAATAACGATTTATTGAACGCGGGTATTTCATTTTTCAAGCAACTTCAAATTTCAGTTTAAAGTTATTAATTATTTATAAATTTTAAATTTTATTAGTTCTGCTTTATTCTTTGTTGGAAAAGCATATGTAAATAAAAAATATTTTAAATGGTATTACTATAATTTTATTAAAACTTTCGTTTAGAATTATGTCATTTAAAGAGAAATTTAAAGAAGGAATTATAACTGCGAAAGATTTTTCGCGAGAAGATATAGAGTATATTCTCCAAAAAGGCAAAGAAATGATTCATAATAATAAAAAAGCTGATGTTTTAAAAGGGAAGATATTAGCAACTTTATTTTTTGAACCATCTACAAGAACCCGTTTAAGTTTCGAGTCAGCAATGTATCGTTTAGGAGGAAATGTAATTGGTTTTCATACGGGTGATGTTTCTTCAACAAAGAAAGGTGAGAGCATCGCAGATACGATACGCACTGTAGAAAATTACAGTGATGGCATTGTTATTAGACATAATTTAGAAGGTGCAGCTAGATTAGCTGCAAAATTCGCAAAAATTCCAATAATAAATGCGGGATCTGGAAGTGGAGAACATCCAACGCAAGCTTTATTAGATTTATTAACTATAACACAAGAGGGCCAAAAATTAGACGGATTGAATATTGGGATAATGGGGGATTTGAAATATGGGAGAACTGTTCATTCGTTATCTATATTACTTTCGAACTATGAAGCTAATATTTACTTCATAAGTCCTAAAGATTTGATGCTCAGAAAAAGGGATAAGGATTACTTACAACAGAACCAAGTTAAATACAAAGAAATCGAGAAATTTAGAGATATTCTTAATATTCTAGACATTCTCTATGTTACTAGAATTCAGAAAGAAAGATTTGCCGATATTGAAGAATATGACAGAGTCAAAGATTTCTATGTCTTCACTAAAAAGGATATGGCAGAGACTAAGGACAATTTTAAAATTATGCACCCATTACCAAGAATCAAAGAGATTTCAGCTGAAATTGATGATTCTCCTAAATCTATTTACTTTAAACAAGCATACTATGGTATTCCTATGAGAAAGGCGATTTTGGCGGAATTATTATCAAATTAAATGATTTTAGTTATAAATGTAGTTGAAATGCGTTCAATTTTGTATTTATTAAACTATTTATTTGTTCTTCAATAGAATCTTTATTCACACCTAGGGTAAAAACGCTTCCTCCACCAAGAAATTTCTCAAATTTCTTATATAAGTCAATTTTACTCTTGATTGATAGCTTTGAATCCTCTCTAATCATACAGGTACTATATGGATTAGATTTGTTTCCTAATTTGGGTTGATTATTATGGTATATATCATGTAGATAACCATCGTAATGGGGCTGAGTTAATATATAATTCTCGTCTTGTTGTTGATTCTTTTCTTTAATGATATTACTCATAAACTCTAAAACTTCATAAGCAAAGGACTCACTTTTATCGATTCTATCAATTTCAATACCACAATGTGTTTTTACCGCCTCATTAAAACCGATAAAACTAACAGATTTTAAAGAATCGTCGATCCAATTAGAGTTTTTAATTTCAAAAAATTCAGAGGTTATTCTTTCCCATTGTTTGGAGGTTTTAAACCTTCGATCCATTAATTCTTTTTTATATTCAAAGAATTCAAAAAGAGAATCAATTCTCTCTTGTAAATAATCGAAGAAAGTATTATCACTCTGGCAAGAATTTTCAGCAATCTCAAGTAAATTAATTAAAATTTTATCCAAAATAATTCTGTTTCTATTATAATTGCTACCACTTAGGCTACGTACATTTATAAGAGAGGAGTTGAGTAAATTCGATTCAGTTTTATCGAAGAAAATAAAATTACGATAATAACCAGGTTTTAAATAATTTGCCAAAATATCAAACGATTTTTTAGAAGTCTGAAATGAAGTGTAATCGAGTAACAGTAGAGGTCCGGTATTTTGATTTTTATGGCTAATTTGATTAAATAGCTTATTAAATAATGTATTAATTAATTGAACTTGCGAACTTTCGACCAATCCTTCTTTGTCTTTATTTAAAAGAGAGAATTCTAATGACAGATGAGATTTTTCATCATAATGTCTATAACTAAGTCTTAAAATTTGAGAAACAATGATTTTTAAAAGATGGGAAGAATCCTTTTCAGATTCAAAATTAAACAAGAAAGAATCAGTAAAATTGCCCAACATTATATCTTCAGAAAAAAATGGTTTAAAGAAAGCTATTTTATCGAAAAAACTTATTATTAGATTAATTTGGTTTATTAGACTATTAAGATTATTGAAGTCGATGGGGTTGTTCTTGGATATTTGCTCCAGGATTGAATTGGAATCAACATACAAACCTAAAGGTCTTAAACTCCAATAATTTAGATTTAGGAGAATCACTTCCCCCGATAAATACAAGTCTGCTAAATTCTTAGGGAGAAGATTTAAAAGTAAAAATTGCTCGGATACATCTGAGCCTAATTTTGAGAGGAATTTTTCTGATGTAATTGAATTATTATCGAAGTGTTTAAAAACTTCGAAGGGCGGTGTGCCCAATCTAGTCAATTTATGTCTAATTTCTTCTTGACCATTTTCTAATAGAATAGCATTAATATATTCTCTCATTAATGGTGTTGTTAAGTAATCAATATTCGTTTTAGATAGACGTTCTTCAACTTCTTTAGCTATTTGTTTTGCTAGAAATTTTTCAACTTGGCCTTCTTTAATCAAATAACTTTCAATTTTATTTGTATCAAATGGTTCTTTCGAATACTTTGAAGTCCTGATCATTATTGTTTTATTCTTATCGTTGAGGATTTGCTCGATGGACACAATATTTTTCAAAATTTGTTTCCCTATAGTAGTTAGTAGGTATCCATTCTCTGAGGATTCGATTAAAACGCTATTTTTTAACGCTTTTAAGTGAAATGAAAAATTAATAGCGTTTGGATTACTTCCTAAAACTTCCTTCTGAAGCGATGAATAAGGTAAAGGATAATTGCTAAGGTTTAATTTCTTTAAAATATCGATCCTTATTTTTTGACCTAGTGTCTTCAGTTGTTTCTCTAAAATATCTTGATTTTTGTCGGAATTCAATTTTAGTTTAAATTGTCCTCAACATCATTAATTCTACTTAACTTAATATTATATTTTAGAAATATATAAGAATTAGGAATTTTCCGAGGTTTAGATTAGACTAGATAATATGTAGGTGATATTCCAATAGAAAATTTCTATTTTTTTGGTTTCAAGAGCAAATTAAATATATTTTTAAACTAAAATTAGACTTTAGGTACTTTTCAATCATATCTGCTAAGATAAATATTATTAACAAGGAAAAATAGATAAAAAACATCTTATAAAAAGGTTAGAAATGATTATTAAAAGAGATTTAGCGGGCAGAAACTGCTATTCTTTCAATCTCGTCTTTTCTTTTAACCGCTTTCGATTCAATGTTGTCTTGAGCAGCTAGTGCTAACTCCTTAGAAATATTTTCAGCAAATGTTCTTTCGCTTGAGTGAGAACTCGAGCCAATAGCTTGGACTAGATATTTAATCGCCAAATCTATTCGACGTTGAGGGGAAACATCTACAGCTGAACTGTAGCTGATCCCACCCATCGCAATTTTCGTGACTTCTTCTCTTGGAGCAGCGTTACAAATCGCGTCTATTAAAACTTGAATTGGATTCTCTCCGGTATTTAGCTCCAGCAAAGTAAATGCATTTTCAAGGTTTCTTAAAAGTTTATTCTTCTTTCCTGAGCTATATGAACTTTTATGTCCTTTAATTTTACTTCCAATAAAACCAGGTGCTAGTAATCTATTTACAAAACGTTCGATGATGGATATTTTAGAAGTTTTCCAAAATCGCTTGTGTTCATGTCTTCCAGCAGTATGGGGAATTATAACCGATTTTAAGTTGATATACTTCTCTAATGTCCAATCTTTAACTTCAAGGTTTTGATATGACCATTTATTATAGAGTTTAATATCTTTCTTTACTTTACTCATAGTATTACACCTATCTCATTGGTTTCTCTTTCTTGCCTGAAATTAGAGCTTGTAAACTTACACCGTTTACCATTACTACACGCCATCGTACACCAGGAAGATCTCCTACCGCACGTCCCTTAGCACCGCCGATCCCTTCCACCAGTACTCTATCATGTTCTTCAATGAAATTAAGAGCACCATCTCCCGGAAGAAAAGCAGTTATACTTTTACCGTTCTTTTTTAACTGAACTCTGACACACTTTCGAATAGCTGAGTTAGGTTGTTTACTTTCTCGCCCTACTTTTTGAAGTACAATCCCTAAAGCTTGTGGAGAACCCTCCATTGGGTCTACTTTTTGTTTTAATTTAAGCTTCTTTCTTTTATATTTAGTTTTGCTCCATCTAAGCTTCTTTCTATTATTTCTTAGTTGTCTTGCAGCGTAGAGTCCTTTAGGTTTGGCCATGAATATTCAAATTTTTTCTATTTTATAAAATATCTCTTATTGAGATATACCTTAATATCTTCCTTAGAACTTAAAATTTTTGAATTCGGAAATTTAGATAATTAACTTTTAATAAAAATTAAGAACTAAAGAGATTAACACAAACTTGTAAAAAGTGCGGGAAATTAAGTAGATTCAGTTTTTTGTATTAATGATCACGTTATCAACTTCAAAGTGGCGTAACACAAGTTCTTTTATCTTTCGTATCATGGAGCCCTCTTTTCCAATAGCTTTTCCACGATCTTGAGGCCTTACAGAAATAATTACTGTTTTCTTTTCGTTTCTACTTTCTTTAATTTCTATATTTTGAAGCTGAATTGAATTCTTAGTAGTGTTTAATATAAACTGAATGAATTGTTCTAGGTTCTCTGACCATGGGATTACATCAATTTTCTTTTGAAGTTTCATCATAAGATCTTTAACATGTTCTCCAGCTTTCCCAATAGCTTTTCCTACGTCTTCTTTTTTCACCAAGAATATAATTATTTCAGAATCGTTTTCTGGTGATTGAAAAATAAAGCAGTCCTTTATAATCGCGCCAGATATATTGTTGAAAAGCGATATTAATTCCATCGATTGTCTATCAAGTCTGATATTTTTTCGTAACATCAATTTACATTTCACTTAGTTATTAATTGTTTTTAGTTTTTAAAGTCATTAAGTCAGAGTCTCCAAAATCATTTATTCCAATGACCGAGATCATGTATGGTTTCCCCATTGCTAATCCTAATTCCCACGAAGAACCTTTATATCTGTGTATAAAGATCCTATTGTCAATAAGAGAGTTGTAATATTTTAATTGGGTTTCTAATTCATCTGGGCAGTTATTAGCGATAATAATCATTTTAAACGGGTCTTGTCTAATTTGCCTTAGGACTTGTGATTTGCCAAATAGCATTTTACCGGTTTTATAAGCAACCTTAATATTAGTATCAACATCAAATTCCTTTACTTTCTTTCGAGATAAATCGATTGATTCGCTTATCTTTTTACTTTTCCTTGCCATCGTCTTAACTTATAGTATCTGATTTAAATTTCTAAAATACCGTAATTATAAAAATACACAATAATATAAAATTTTATCGCTTGTTCTCCTATTTCTTGCTATTAAGGATTTTAAAATTAGTGTCATATTTAAATATAATTTTTATATGTTTAAGAGAATTATAATTCGCCTTACAGAGCTAATTCTTATATTATGAATTTTTTTTTAATTGATTCAATATTTTAAGGTTAGCATCTAAATCGAACTGGATTTTTACGCGACCCGTGCCCATCGGGACAACTTGTCCGATGATCACATTCTCAGGGATCCCTAACAAGCGTTCTTCCTCGCCATAAAGACCCGCATCTAATAATTGGTTTACCGTTACTTCGAAAGCTGCTCTAGCAAACACACTTGATTTCGAACCGGATATACCATGTCTACCGATCGATTGGATTGAGCCTTCCACGCACATCAAATCAGACAAGATTATTAAGTGTCTTTGATCAACATCTAATCCTTGTTGTTCTAATACTTTTTGAGACTCTTTTATTATCATGTTTCTCGCAGCTTCGATACCATAAAGTTTTTCAATTTCATGAATGTGGTTTGAAACTGTTCTAGTAGTATCAACTCCTTCAATTTGAACGACTCCATGCATATTTGTTCCTTCCGTCTTAATAACCCATTCCTTTTTATCATCGGTAGGGGTTAGCAATCCTCTCTTAATTCCTCGTACGCCTTTTACAACTTTTTTAAGGATTTTTTCTCTTAGCTTTTGAAGGTTTTGAAGATCTTCAATTTGAGGATCAATAATAATAGAGTTTCCTTCTCGTTTGATCGTTCCTTTTTTCTTATATCTCTTCAAAATTTCAGGAATTGATTCGATATCAATTCCCTTTTTTTCGCAAATATCGGGAATTAGATTGATAATAATGTTCCAATTGACAAAATCTAAGTCTACATCGTGAGTAATTTGCTCTATACGAATTTGTTCAATTCTTTTGTGCACTTCAAGTGCTTTTTCTTCGCTCTCACTGTATGGTTTTTCTAAATATATCGTTTGTTGTGGCGTGCTAGGGAACCTTCGAGCATCGACGATCTCTATAAGTCTAGGAAGTCCTTGAGTTACGGAGAATTCTTCAACTCCAGCATAGTGAAAGGTTCTCAGAGTCATTTGAGTTCCGGGCTCTCCAATACTTTGAGCTGCAACTGTACCTACAGGTTCGTTCGTTTCAACAACGGCATTATTATAATTAACGAATATCTTATTTAAGAGGTATTCCAATTGTTCTTCTTCTAATTCTTCATCTTTTATGCGATCTCTTATTTTAATAACAAGATCATCAGGAATACCATCTTCTTTTAATTCCTTTAAGTTTTTTTCTAATATTGTTTGAGTTACTTTTCCCATTTTCTATTACCTTAAGATTTTTTAAAAATTTATCCTAATTTTTCTTCTTTCCATTCAAGATATCCTTTTGTGATTTTTCCTCTCCATTCTGCGTTCTTTCCGGTTTCTTTGAAGAATAATTCCCTCAAATCTTCTTCGCTTAGAGCTTGTTTCTTAGCTGGATCCTTTGTTGAAGGTTTTTTCGCTACTGGTTTTTTCACTGTAGGCTTTGATTTAGGGGTTTTTTTAATTTCCTCCCGAATTTCATTTAAATCAAGTGCTTTAGCTTTTAGCAGTAATACTTCAAGATTTACTGCATCGGAATGATCTGTATGCATTGGATCTATACCATCATCGCCATAACAGAATTGAATAATGTTTTTATCGCTATTCCTGACCGTTCCATCGTTTTCTATTATCATATCTTGTAAAGCATTTACTAACCGTCTCTGCATGTAACCACTAGTAGATGTACGAACAGCAGTATCTACGAGGCCTTCTCTTCCGCCCATTGCATGGAAAAAGAACTCCTCAGGATTTAAACCCTTTCGATAAGAACTCTCAACAAATCCACGAGCTCGAGGTGTTAGATCGCTTACTTTGAAATGTGGAAGTGTTCTTAAACTATAACCTCTGTTAATTCTTTCACCTCTTATCGCTTGTTGACCAACGACGGCGGACATCTGCCCTAAGTTTAAAATATTCCCTCTCGCTCCGGACTTAGTCATTATTACAGAATGAGCTTCGTCGCCTATGTAGTGTGCAGCAGTTTCTTCAGCCATTTTACGGGCTTCTGCGAGTACTTGTCGAATCCTAAGTTCAAGCGTTTCGCGCATTGAACGCCCAGGAGCTCTTCTTAAGACCGTAGTATCGTTTTCGTCAAATGCTTTGATTAATTTATCAGCTTCATCGCGAGCGTCTTTCAATATTTGCTGTATTTTGTCATAAGCTTCTCCATGAACATAAACTTCATCTAAACCCATTGTCATTCCATTTTGCCGAATAACATACAATAACATTCTTGTTGAATTATCTAAAAACTGTCTTCCTAGAGCGTTTCCGTGATCTTTTATTATTCTTTGTAAAATACTATTAGATTGCATTGGTCCAAATGAGTTTTCGTCGATTGTTCCAGTTACTAATAAACCATTTTTGATAACAACATATGCGTCATATTCGCATCCCTCTTCCAAACATACTTCACATTTCTTACAAAATTTTGATTTAACCTTGATATTCAAATCGTCTGGAAAAAGAGTGCTAAAAATTTGTTTTCCCGAATAATATGGTTCGGGATCGGATATTACGGGAGTTATGTCGTCTAAGCTAAAGTTAGGTTTAGTATTAAAAACATCACCTAAATACAATAGTTTTAAAGCGTCATTTCTATTATACAATGAATTTAAACTTGTAAATTGGAAAACTGAAGAAATAAAATCTTGAATCCCCCCTAATATTGGCCCTCCAAATCTCGGAGATAAAATATGGTTTTGAACTTTAAGGAGTAATTCAGCCTCAGTTCGAGCTTCTTCACTTTGTGGGACATGTAAATTCATCTCGTCACCATCAAAATCAGCGTTATAAGGAGGACAAACCGTTAAATTTAATCTAAAGGTCCTGCCATCCATAATTTTAACTTCGTGAGCCATAATTGACATTCTATGAAGGGAAGGTTGCCGATTGAATAATACTAAATCACCGTTAGCTAAATGCCGCTCAACAGTATATCCCGGAGCAAGCATTTCAGAAATGATGCGGCGATTCTTAACGTAACGTAAGTCTATTCTTCGTCGGTCAGTTCTAATAATGTAATTAGCTCCAGGATGAGTAAATGGCCCGTTTAAAACCAACTGCTTCATTTCTTCGATATTCCAATCGTTAATATTTGTAGGAATCGTTAAGATCTTCGCAATTTCAATTGGAACACCAACTTCATTAATGCTAATGAAAGGATTTGGTGAAATTACTGATCGAGCCGAAAAATCAACTCTTTTGCCGCTTAAATTACTTCTAAATCTTCCTTCTTTCCCTTTTAATCTTTGTGTAAGTGTCCTTAACGCTCTTCCAGAGCGATGTCGTGCGGGAGGAATTCCTGACACTTGGTTATCAAAATAAGTTGTGATGTGGTATTGAAGTAATTCCCACAGATCTTCAACAATTAAGTGAGGAGCACCAGCATCGATATTTTCTCTTAACCTTTGGTTAATACGGATAACATCTACTAATTTGTGAGTCAAATCATCTTCGGATCTAATTCCACTATCTAATGTAATAGAAGGTCTCGCACATACAGGTGGAATTGGCAATACTGTAAAAATTACCCATTCAAGTCTAGCATTTTCGGGAGATACTCCAAGAATTCTGAGATCATTGTCAGTCATTTTTATAAGGCGCTCTAAAATCTCTATTGGAGTAATTCTTCTTGAGCCCTTAGCTTCCTCCTCTTCGTAAAAGGTAGTTGGTTTTTCGATAACAATTTTCTTCTTTTTTGCTCCGCAATATGGACAGATTTTACTTTTTCTTGCTTGTTTAAACACAAGTTTGGTCGCTTCTTCATCCCCCTCGAGGAAAATCCTTTGGTGTTTTAATTGTTCATCTCTGAAAGTTTCCATTTCCTCTTCTGTTAGCATCAATCTTGAGCATTCGGGGCATATACTTCTTAGCACTTTTAAGACTTTCTTCGCGTATCCTACGTGAATTACAGGCCTAGCTAATTCTATATGACCAAAATGTCCCATACAATTACTTACAAGATTTCCACAAGTCTGACATCTTTGACCAGGCTCAATAGTCCCTAATCGTTGATCCATAAGACCACTTGGGATTGGTAGACCATCTTCGTCATAAGTATCCGCTGTTATAATTCTAGCAGCAGACATCTTTCTAATTTCATCAGGACTAAGTAGTCCGAATTTTATTTTTTCAATTAATTTAGTTCGACTAAAAGAATAACTCATAAACCCAAAACACCCTCAATATTTAAACTAAAAGAATAAAGCAATAAAGAATAAGTTAACACATTCTGCACTATAAGGAATTTAAGCAAGCAAATATTAAAAATTTTTCGGATTAGACATTTTTTTATCCTTTCTATTATTACTTTATATCAAATAGAATTATTTAATGATGTATTTAATCATATAATAATGAAGATAAGGAATTTATTTAAGAGTAAATTAGTGCTTTTTTGCATTCAAATATTTATGTTAATAATTTTTGTTGTTATTTATAATTATAAGATTCAAATTGAATTTGACTTAAGCACTGACCCTAGAGCTAGTGAACAACAATTTGTTATTCAATTTTTGGCTAACCTTGTCGTTTATAATAATAGTTTTGGTTTTGTATATATCAACCTTACTTGGATTATTGTATCTTTATTACCCATTTTTATTTATAACGATTTTAAAAAAGCTTATTCTATGAATTTAACAACTTTTTTCTTCCCTAACTTTTTTTTCTATGTATTTTATTGGCGATATTCAGAAATACATTTTAATGCTCTTTTCCCGGTCTTTATTACTAATACTATTATATTAGGTCTAATTTTAGTTATTGAGTCTATTGCGTTATCATTAATTTTAAAATTCATTAAAAGTTTTAGAAATAATACAGAAACTGAAAATTTAAAACAGATCGAATCTCTAAATAGAATAGAATGTCCCAAATGCGGAACTCAATTCAATTCAATTCCAAAATACTGTTTTAACTGTAATTACTTAATAACAAACGAATTAGGGGAAGATATTGGAAAAACAAAATGAAGTTGTGTCCTTTGAACGATTGTATAAACCTAAAAATGTCTTAATATATAAAATATCGCCCAAAACAGCATTTTTCGTTCAAGGGTTTCTTAGACAGGGATACAACTTAGAAAACCTCTATTTAGTTTCCACTAGAGAAGACGAATTTTTAGGAATTAAATGTTATAGAACAATTGACGATATACCTATTGATTCATTTGACCTTCTAATCTTAAGTGTTAGGAGAGATATATTGATTAATAACATAATCGAGATATTGTCGAAAAAGAAGATCGTATTTATTCATATATTTACAGCTGGTACCGGAGAGTTTGACGAGGAAGGCGTAAACATTGAAAGAAGCATTAAAGAAATTCTTGAAAAAACACCAGGCACCAGAAGCATTGGGCCTAATTGTATGGGACTATATTGTCCTCAAGGAAAGATAGCGTATTATTCTTCTTTTCCTACTGAAAGTGGTGATATCGCGTTAATTTTCCAATCTGGAGATTTGCACTCGAAAATGGTCAAAATAAGTTCTCGACGGCATAATTTAAGATTTTCCAAATGTATTAGCATTGGTAACTGTATCGATATTCAAATTTCTGAACTTTTAGAATATCTTAATCATGATATTGAAACCAACATTGTATGTGTATATTTTGAAGGTTTACCGGCTTTATATAGAAATGAGGGTAAGAGACTTTTACAAGTTTTAAAATCTATGAATAAACTGGTGCTTTTTATGAGAGGGGGTCGAACTATGAGAGGACAAAAAGCAGTTTTGACCCATACAGGCTCACTAGCATCTAGGGATGTTATTTGGAAAGCTATATTCAACCAAACACCTACAATCGAGGTTCCCCCTTCAATCAACGAATTAATTGACTACACTTATCTTTTCTCAAACTACATCCAAAGGTTTAAACATTTAAATAGGACAGTTAAATACCCCATACGTAAAAATGCTTTAGTAGTTTTATGGTCTGGAGGTTTTGGAATATTAGCTACAGATGTTTTAACTAAATTAGGTTTTAATATGCCACTTTTTGAGGGGAAAAAGTTAGAAAAATTGAAAGAAATATATCCTATTAAAATCGGAAGTTTAGCTAATCCTTTAGATTTACCCTGGTTAACATCTGATGAAGTATATTTAAAAATATGTATAGCAGCGATAGATGATAATATCGATTTTGTTATGTTAGTAAGCGACGCTTGGAGTGATTTAGAAGGAGATAGATTCAAAAATTATTACAAGAACTTACTGGGTATTAAAGCACATGTTGAATCTTTAGATAAAACATTAGTTATTATTCTATCAGACTACCCAAGCGAATCTCGACAAAAATTCTATGCTATGTTAAATAATGATGGATTTATTTTGTTTCCATCTATAGAACGTGCTGCTAAATCCTTTTTAAAACTAACCGAATATGGAAAAAAGAGGAATATGACTTTATGACTGGAGAAGTAATCGCAGTTTTAGCGGTTTTAACTTTTGTAGTGTCAAACGTCCTCTTTCGAAAAACTGAGCGTGAAGCTAGCCCTACTTTCATTAACTTTTTTCGCACGGGGATTGGAACTATAACTTTTATAGCAATCGCTATTGTTTTAGGTATTTTTACATATATTTTCTTACTACCATGGACTTTATGGGTCATGTTATTCCTAAGCTTTCTTTTTGGGCAAGTGATTGGAGACACTGCGTATTTTAAAGCACAAGAAGAGCTTGGTACTACTATAGCCTTGGCAGTTTCCATGACATTTCCTCTTTTTACATTTATTCTATCATTAATTTTTCTCAACCAAGCTTTTGAGTATAAAATAATTATTTCAATAATCCTTATTGGAGCAGGTATTATAGTTATAGGAAAAACTAAGAGAAGTGCAGAAAGTGAAATTGTCAAATCGCCAGATTCCAATACTCATACTCATAAATTATCTTCGAACGAATCTGTAAAATCTATTGGATACGCTTTAATTGCATCGCTTGGATGGGCTATTGGTCTTGTTATTATAGAATATTCAACAAAACAGATTGAGCAAATTTTAATTCCAGATGGAATCAGTGCCATTGTTAGTAATGTTATACGCTTTCCATTTGCTTTATTGATTTTACTGCTAATGGTTTGGAGAGAAAATAGAGTTGCTGATAGTTCCCAACACTTACCCTCATTTAGAAAACCATCTCGAACTTGGTTACTCTTGATTATCGCTTCTATTATTGGTACTTCTTTAGGAGCGTATTTGTACACTGAAGCAGCTCGCACAGCAGGAGCCATTGTAATGTCGTTATTAGCTAGTGCGAGCCCATTATTCTCACTCCCACTATCTTATTGGTTTAATAAAGAGAGAATAACTAAATTTGGATTTTTGGGAGTAATTTCTACTATAATAGGAGTAATTGTAATTCTTATATAATAACTCAATTAAATCTCATTACATAGAAAAGATGATCTTTAGAGAATCTTATCGTATTTAAAACGATGAATGTCTAAGATATTCTTCGTCATTTCTACAAAGATTTCTTTTACGTTATAGTTCTTTTTGGCAGACGACTTAAAAAATTCCACATTATCGTGTTTCTTTCTAAAATTTTCTATAACTGACTCGTCTACCTTTTTAACATTTTTTATTAAATCACATTTACATCCAACTAATAACGTTGGCGTTTTACTTTGGATTTGTTTAAAAAGATGCTCATACCACCATTCCAAATCTAGTAGAGTGCGAGTAAGGTTGAATAGGCTAAAAACCATAAAGATTCCGTTCGCTCCATGAATGTAATAAC
>JABXKD010000059.1 GCA_013375475.1 Promethearchaeota archaeon | reverse complement strand
TTCGAGAAGAGTTTCACCACATTCAACACATTTCAATTTTCCCATTTTTTTTTCTACCTCTTTTTCTTCTTTATTTATATTGATTTCTTGATTATCTTCCTGATCTTCAACATTTTTTGATTCTTCTTCGCTAATCTTCATTTGCATTAACTTAGGATCCATTTTATCGTAGTTTTTAAACCTCTCTGGATCTCGTTTGAAATGATTTTCACAGTTAGAACTACAAAAATGATAAATTTTTTCTTGATATTCATATTCCAATGCTCTTCTCGGGTCAATTTCCATACCACACACAGGATCTACAACCTTTTCTTGTGAGATTAATAGCCTTTCTTCTTCTAATTGTTGAGGTGTTTTTGGTTCAAATCTTTTCAAGAAAAGTGCATTAGTGACAACAGAAACAGAACTTGACGCCATAAAAATTGCTGCTAAAAAGGGAGGTAAAAAGAATCCAGTTGAGTAATAAAGAACTCCCGCAGCTATCGGAATTCCAATTAAATTATATATAAACGCCCAAAATAAGTTGGTTATCATTTTTTTATAAGTTTTTTTAGAAAGATTAATTGCGGCTACTACATTTCTAAGATCTCCTCTCATTAATACTATGTCTGCGGTCTCTATTGCTATATCTGTTCCAGAACCAATCGCAATTCCAATATCTGCTTGAACTAATGCTGGAGCATCATTTATACCATCCCCAACCATACCTACGATTTTGTTTTCCTCGGAATTTTGTAATATTTTAATAGTTTCGGCTTTTTCGTTAGGTAAAACCTCTGCTAAGATATGTTGTTCGTCAAATCCTAGCTCCTTTCCTATATTCAAAGCAGTTTGTTTATTATCTCCTGTCAGCATAAAAAGCTCTAAACCTTTTTCACGTAATTTTTCTAAAGCATACGGAGCTTGTTCTTTCATTTTATCTGAAATTCCAATTATTCCCTTTATTTCATTTTCAACGCTAATCAAAATTGTTGTTTTTCCTTGGTTTTGAAATTCATTAAATTTAGACTTATAGGAATCAATTGAAATATTATAATCTACCATCAACTGCTCGTTACCTATGAGAACGGTATTACTTTTAATATCAGTCTTAATCCCTTTCCCGGGGATAGCATCAAATTCAGTAGGATTTTCAAGAGTTAAACCTCTTTGATTTGCTTCTTCAATAATTGCTTGTCCAAGAGGGTGTTCAGACCCCATTTCAGCACTTCCAGCATAAAACAATAACTGTTGTTCGTCATAGCCGTTGCCATTTAAATCTTTTTCAGTAAAAATTGCAGATACTCTTGGTTTCCCTATAGTTAATGTCCCAGTTTTATCAAAAACAATAGTATTAATCTTACTAATTGCTTCTAATGAATCACCACCTTTTAATAAAATCCCATTTTGAGCACCTTTACCAGTACCTACCATGACAGCAGTAGGTATCGCTAAACCGAGAGCACATGGACAAGAGATTACAACAACCGATGTGAATACTAATAGAGATAATTCTAATCCTATACCTGCAATAAAATACCAGTATAAGAAAGCTCCAAGTGCGATTACAATAACCGCAGGAACAAAATAATTGCTAACTTTGTCTGCCAATAATTGTTTCGCCGCTTTTTTACTTTGGGCTTCCTTTACAAAATTAATTATTTGAAATAAAAAAGTATCCTTCCCTATTTTTTCCGCTGTGATATTAATTAATCCCGTTTGGTTCATTGTGGCACCAATTACTTCGCTTTCAATTTCTTTTTTCACATATCTACTTTCTCCAGTAATCATTGATTCATCGACTTTTGTTTTTCCTTTAACTACTTTCCCATCAATCGGAATTTTTTCTCCAGGTCGAACAACTAAAATATCTCCAACCTCAATCTCTTCTATTGGAATTTCGATTTCTATTCCATCTTTTAAAAGAGTTGCTGTTTTAGGTTGTAACCCAATAAGCTTTTTAATTGCTTCAGAAGTTTGTCCTTTTGTTTTATGCTCAAAATACTTGCCAATTAAAAGAAAAGCAAGAATCATACTCATTGCTTCATAAAATGTCTTGCCATCAATTAAAAACGTAGTCAAAATCGAATATACTAAAGCAGTAGTAGTTCCTAAAGCTACTAAAACATCCATGTTAGTTGATTTATTTCTTAAAGACTTATATGCTCCTATAAGAAAGAAAGACCCTGCTATACTAAAATCAATTAACGCTAAAATTAATAGAATTATATTCCTAATGAAAGATTCGGCTACGAACCAACTTATTGGTGTTATGGTAACCATAAATGCTATTGAAATGAGCAGGATCCTTAATCGATAGGTCATTTCTTTTTTATGCCTTTCAATTTCTTTATCAAGAGATCCTGCAGCTTTTTCAATTTTATACCCAAATTTCTTGACTATCGAATATATCTTACTTTCATCAAGTTGTAACTCATTAAATTCGATAAAAAATTTATTAGCTTTGAAATTACCTCTTACTTCATAAATGCCCTTAAGTTTTTTAAAATCATTTACTAGACTGTTGAACTCTGACTCTGAAATAGAATCTATTAATTTATAGTCAATTTTAGCTAAGCTTGCTTTATACCCCAAATCTTTAACTGCCTTATTAAAGTCGTCATAATTGATTTTGGTCGAATCATATTCTAATGTGGCTTCTTCATTCGCGAAATTTACAACTGAGCTACTAACACCATCTAAATTCTTTAATTTTGTCTCTATTTTTAGAGCACAAGAGGCACACGTCATACCGCTGAGGTTTATTTTTATTTTTTCGTCTTGTTTTGCTTCCATTTTACTCACTCTTCTTCCTAATTCTTAATTATTGAGAAAATTAAATATAGATTTTGATTATAATTTGAAAATATATTTGATCTTTTCTTTACACCTATTAGTGAAATCTCTCTCATGAATTCTATTTTAAAAATTAATTTAGATTATACTTTAATATATATCTTAAAATAGAGAAATAAGACTTTCAATCTCCTAAAAACGATAGAAAGGCGAATGACATTTCAAATTCATTTATAATTTAAAAAATAAAAATAAAAATAAAAAAAGATTTCTAAAATCTGATCTTTTATTCCTTCCGTTCTTGGTTATAATTATTTCTTACAATTAGGTATAAAATTAATCCAAAAACACTGAAGAATAAGCCAAAAACGAACCAGAATTCAGCGTTTATACCTCTTTTTATAGCGTCTTTATGCATATAATTTGCGATCAAGATACCTATAACCAAAGCAGCTATTCCTCCAATAAGCATAAAAACCCAAGCAAATGGACCAAATGCTCCGGAGTAAATAGGACATTGTAATAAACTCATCTTATTATCTCAATTAATTAATTTTCGATAGCGTTTCTTGCTATACTAATCAAGAAAATTGGTAGTGGTAATTAAACCTAATCATTATAAAAATGAGGTTTGTGAACCAAACTATAGCAGAATTAATTTTTACTTCTCACGATACTTTTTAATAGCATCTTGCAAAGCATCAGCCGCTAAGTTGCTACAATGCATTTTAATTGGAGGTAAACCATCTAAAGAGACAGCTACATCACTTCTTGTTATTTTCAATGCTTCTTCGAGCGTTTTATTCCTAGCTAATTCTGTTATCATAGAAGACGTTGCAATTGCAGCAGCACAACCAAAAGTTTGAAAAGATAAATCGCTTATTATTTCTTTGCCATCTTTTTCTTCCACTTTTATATAAATATACATGAGATCTCCGCATACAGGATTCCCGTTTTCTCCGATTGCATCTGCATCTTTCATTTCCCCCATATTACGAGGGTTTTTAAAGTGATCCATTACTTTTTCTGAATAGATATTACATCAACGCTCTAAGTTGTATTTAATATATTAGGAAAAGATTTTATAAATATAGTTTTTACGATTTTTCTTACTGGGGGGCTTGTTAATTACTTCAAAATTTTTGTGGGTTTAATTTAATATCAGAAGTTTTCTCTTTTTTGGTAGTGAGACTTTCTCAACACCCATTTCTTTTACATATTCCACTACATCAATAAGTTTTTTTGCTGATTGATGGAAAAAACACACTTCCTTTGGTTCAAGAACTTTTATCATTTCTGCAAGTTGAATCTTATCAGCGTGTAATTTTAATTTAAGCTGAGGCATGAATGTATTTATCAAAAATGCTCTAAATGGTGCTTTCCATGTTTCAGAGAATTCAATCTCTTTTCCGCCAGAAATTAAATCCATACCAGGTTGTTCGTGAATTGCTCCTGCTAGAAATACCAAATTATGAGGGTTACGGCCAACTATATTAATGATATTCCTGATTAAACCATAAGAAAGATCAGGAGGATGAGAGATTATTATATTATTTTTCTTACGTAAAAAATCCAAATCACTTCGGTCGAACCATCTAAATTTGATACTATTAAAAGGATTAGCTTTACCTTTTATCAATCGTGATATAGGTCCATAGATGTACTCATAACGATGATTTATGACTTGAATGTTTTTCCTTACCATCATGTCTACATAAATATTAGGGCGTTTTGTATAACCTTTTCGTAATTGTAATTTCCGAAAATAACGCCAAAAAATAAGCATAAAACTTATAGCTAAACTTGAAGGATCAGCCCCTATTAAGACATTGTCCTCATATTCTGCTTTTTGTTCTAAGAAAAGTATTAAACTGTGAAATTGGTCAGATATATCCCCGTATTCTTCTTGTGCAGCAGTCCCATCAATTAATAGATAATCAATAGGACGAGAGATCTGTTCTAGAAACCTTTTTGTACCAGCAAACGGAGTAATATCGTAATAAGTATAATCACCCGTATATAGGAATCGAAAATCGTTAACCTTTGCTAATAACATTAATGCACCTGGCATGTGACCAGCATGAAAAAAAGATAGAAAGCACTCTTTGTCTTTAAATTCAATTTTATCTCCATTTTCTACATAAATTACATTCTTCACGATATTTCGATATTCTTCTTCTTCAACCTCATTGCTATTTTCCTGTTTTAAGTAGTTGGAATCCCTTAAGAGGAATAAATCTAATGTAATTCGCGAACAGAAAACGGGAATGTCAGGGTTTTGCGAAATTAACTTCTTAAGCCCAGAAACATGATCGAAATGACTATGTGAGATAAATATAGCGTCAATTTTTGGCAGAAAAGATTGTTTCTGTTGACTGTTTTCAGATATTGATTCATTTTTCTCCGCGTCTAGTATTAAATGAGGGAGGTTTTGAAGATATTCTTCAATGTGCTTAAAATCATCGGGTCTTTTATATTCCATTTCTTTTTTAGAATCTTCGAGATTATCAATATTTTCTCTGTTCTCTATCTGTTCTACTTCTTCTGTAGGTTCTTTTTCATCTGGATTTTCAGTATCTTCTGGCTCAGAAATTCCACAATCTAGCAAAATGTTAAGATTTCCCATGCCTAAAATATGACAATTATGATTTGGTTTAAGAACAATTGGATAAATCGTTATTCTTGTCTTTTCATTTCTATCACCGTTTGAAACTAATATCTCTTTAAAATAATCAGAATCGAATTTTTTATCGATTTTATCAATTGCTTCTGAAATATTACTTTCACCTACAGGGACGCCAGTAATATAAAAATACCATCCGTATTTCTTTACTAATCCTTTTAATTGTTCATACATCATATCTCCTATTAAAGCTTTAACAACAATTACCCGCTCTTTTTGATAATAAATGATCTTTCCAATGGACTTCTTTTCTTTCAAGGGAATATCTTCGTTTTTAAATAATAAATCGTTTAAAACATCTTTTATAGGTTGTTGAGGTATTTTGTTTGAGTTTATAAGCTTCAAATATTGAAAGTATTCTTTAGTATGATATAATGAACGCATATTTTCCTTTTCTTTTAGTGGAATAGTAATTTCTCCAAAAGGAAAAGTTTCTCTACTTAAGATTTTTTCCTCCTTCTTAGGTTCCTTTTTCTTCTTCTCTTTTTTCGCTTTATTAGACTTTTGCTTAGGTTTAGAAACAAAGAAAAACCAACCGTACGCAAAGATCAATTTATCTCTTTTCCAAATGATATCTTGTCCTGAGCTAGCAATGATAATGATGATCCTATCTTTTTGAGAGTATATAACCTTAGATATGGAATCCTTTGTTATTTTTGTTATATCCTCATTTTCTGAGAAAAAGTGATTTAATACATCTTCTATAGATTTCTGAGGAATCTCCTTACTTTTCATTAATTTTAACTTAGCTTCATATGACTTTATCTTGTAGGAAGAGCCTAATTCTTCCCGATTTTCGAGTTCTATCGCTTTCTTTTGAAATATAAATTCCTCTTTAACCATTAAATTAATCAATTTAACAACAAAAAAAACAGTTTCGATTTTTGACTATTCTTTAGAAATATCTTCTATGAAGAAATCAACATCCTATTCAATCGTCATAATATCAGTTTTTCAGCTTAAATTTCATTTGATTTTGATCATTATCTTCATAAAAGTAATAGACTATTGAAATAATTTAATTAATTTTTCAAGATCGATTGGTCCATTGATGTTGATTAAAGAAACAAAATTTTGATCAAGTGGTTTTATGGATTCTTCAACAGGTATGTAATTGATATGTAAGGATTTATCAATTATACTAGTAAAAGCGTAATTACGCTCTAGAATTGATTTTTTCGCAAGTTCAAAAGTCTTTCCAACCGGGTATATCGCAAATAGAGGTTCTAAATAACCGTTATGCCATCTTGGAATACAATAGTCATATCCTTTAACGCTATTAATCATAAGTGCAATTACTTTCGGTTTGATTAAAGGCATATCACCAGATAAAAGAAAAGCTTTTTCGAATCCTAATTTCTTTAACTCTCTAAAACCAGAATAGACGCCTAACATTGGAGTTCTTAGCTGTTTATTAACCAAAATTTCTGTATCGTCAATAACGAATTTAATATCTCGTGGAAAATTCATTTTTTTATAATAGGAGTTAATTTGATATTCTGAATGGGCTATTAAAAATACTTCCTCATTAAATTTAGATAATGATTCTATCTGATAAAGGATCAAGGGTTTACCAAGGACTTCTAAAATGGCAGCGGATTCATCTCCGAATCTGATGTTTTTTCCGCCAATTAATATAATTATAGCTAGTTTTTTTTCTATTTCCATTTCTATTTTTACTCCTTTTATGATTTTGATTTTATTTTTCTAATTACTTTTAAGAGGTGACATTTTTCTAAGCCTCTCGACTATTGGAGGTAGTTTTTTCAAAAAATAATCTACATCGTCATCTGTAGTGAACCTTCCAACTGTCACCCTTAAAGAACCGTGAGCCTCTTGTGGTTTCAAGCCTATAGCTAATAATACGTGTGAGGGTTCTAATGATTTTGAAGAACATGCCGATCCTGTTGATGCTGCTACTCCTTCGCTATCTAAATCTAATACAATCGACTCTCCTTCAATAAATCTTATACCCAAATTAACGTTATTAGGTAATCGTTGGGTTCGATGTCCATTTAAATATGTATCATCAATATTATTTAATACAAATTCAATAATTTTATTGCGCAATTTCGTTTGCCTTTCTATTTCTTTTGGCATTTCTTCCTTAGCTAATTCAACAGCTTTGGCAAAACCGGCAATACCGGGAACATTCACTGTACTAGGTCTCAGATCTCTTTCGTGACCGCCCCCAAACATTATTGGTTCAATGTACTTCCCCCAACCTTCTCTAACACCCTTATTTCTTAGATACAGCATTCCTACTCCTTTAGGTCCATATAATTTATGAGCAGATGCAGAGAGTAAATCAATATTCATAGCCTCAACATTAATTGGCACCTTCCCAAACGCTTGAACTGCGTCAGTATGAAAAATAACATCGTGTTCTTTAGCAATTTCCCCAATTTCTTTAATTGGTTCTATCGTTCCTATTTCATTATTTGCGAACATAATACTTATAAGAGTCGTTTCGTCGGTAATCATATCCTCCAGTTCATTTAGATCTATTAAACCATATTTATCAACAGGTAAGAAGGTTGTACTAAATCCTTTCTTCTTTAAACTTTTACACGCGTTTTCGACTGCGTGATGCTCTATAGTTGATGTTATGATATGTTTACCACGATTTTGATTTTTAAGCGCAGCTCCTAAAATCGCGATATTATCTGCTTCCGTACCTGAAGAAGTAAAGATTATCTCATCTCTCTTAGCGTTTATTAAAGATGCTATAGTTTCTCGGGATTTAACTAATATTTGTGCAGCTTTTTGACCAACTGAATGTAAACTTGAAGAATTCCCGTAAGAGTTTCTAAAATGTTCATTCATTACTTCAATTACGAGTGGATCCATTGGTGTTGTAGCAGCGTAATCAAGATAAATGTATTTTGATGCGTTCATTTTTAATTATGATTGTAAATTATAGGTTTTACTACTTAAATAAAAATCATTCTTAAACTAATAACTCTTATCATTAGGTTTTATATACAAAGCAAAATTCTTTAAGAATTAAATTTCTACACAAATTTGAATGAAGAGTTGATAACAATTTGTTAAATCTATTGTGGGGCATTACAGGAACGGGATATGTTCTTCAAGAATCAATTGAATTGATGAAAGAACTACAAGAGGATTTTAACGTTAAGTTAACTGTAATATTATCAAAAGAGGGTGCTGCAGTTGTAAAGTGGTATAAGAAGTGGCTAGCTTTAACAGAAGCAGTAGAAAAAGTTAAAGTAGAAAAAACTCCAAATATTCCTTTTTACGCGGGACCGTTACAACTTGGCAAATTCGATTTCTTTTTGTGTTGTCCCGTTTCTGCAAACACAGTTGCTAAAATCGTGCATGGTATTGCAGATACGCTTATTACTAACTGTGTTGCTCAAGCAATTAAGGGTGGCCAAATTGCATACATTTTTCCTTCGGATCAAGACACTGAACCTATCGTAACTTCTAGACCAGACGGTTCTCCTCTCGTATTGAAAATAAGAGACATCGAACTTGAAAATAATAGAAAACTGAAGAAAATGGAAGGAATTCATGTAATATCCGATTTTATTGATGTTAAAAGGCTTATAATTCAAAAGATTGAAGGAAACCGGTAAGTTATATTAATTTTTGCAACCATTATTTTTACATTAGTGGAGAGAAAAATTAACTTTATATATTATCGAGTGGATATTTTTATCAATGTCAAATTTTTGACACAAAAATATAGAGTGTGAAATAGTATGAGTTCGAGCAAAGTAAAATCTTCAAGCGCGATTTTAAATATTCTAATTATAGCTATTGGAGTAATCTTTTTATTTAGAGCGGTAATCTACATTCTAACATTATCTGGAATAATTTTACCCGAATTGTTGGGAGAATGGAACGATGCAATTGTAGGTGTTGCTGCCCTTGGAGGTGAATTGTTAGTTTCCCTCGTTTTAGCTTTCTGGTGTATTGTAGCTGGAGTAGCCATGTTTAAAGAGGCAGAATGGGCTATGGGCCAAGCATTAGTAGTTCTTAGTATAATGGTCGCTACTGGAGTTGACCCAGTTATTGCATTAATACTAGATCCTGCTTCTTTTTCCTGGAGTGATTTTTCGGGTATTATAAACATCGTTGCTTTTATAGTAGGTATAGTTGGATTTATCTGGTTACTAATTACGCGTAGAAGATATGATTAATTTTTATAAAAATGATTTGATATTGATATCTTTTTTTTTCTTTTATTAATCAAGGAAGGGAACTTGAAAGAGCTTTATTATAAGGAACTTTACTATTTCGTCAAAATATTTAAATTCGATATTGGTTTATTAACCAATAACTTCATGGTCTAGAATCCAAAATATAATAAAACAAGGTAGTTTCCATTCAAACTGAATTGCCCGAGAAAAAAGTTAAAGAAAATTTCGAATATCCTCAACATTTATACCCTAAAAGAAAAGGGTTAGCAAAAGCTTTTCATATGGCTCAAAGTTTCGGACATAGTAGAGATGTGACTTCCGTTGCTTTATCTAATAAGGGAGATTATTTAGTTAGCGGCTCAAAGGATAAAACGCTTAAAATTTGGGATTTCCCGACAGGAAATTTGTTAAGAACAATAGAAGCACATGATCATTCGATATTAGCGGTGGCAGTATCGATAGATGATAACTATATCTATAGTTCTTCTTCGGATAATTTGATAAAAGTATGGGGATTAAAGCGGGGACACTTTATAAATGAACTAAAAGAACATACGGATTCAGTTACATCATTAGCTGTCACTTCAGACGGTAAAAGTCTCATAAGCGGTTCCAAAGATAAAAATGTGATTGTTTGGAACATCTTAAATGCGAAATCCATTCATAAATTTGAACATAAAAGTGCGGTATTCTCAATTGCTATATCTAAAAATAATGAATATCTGGTTTGTGGAACTGAAGAGGGTATTATAAGACTATGGAATTTAAAGCACGGTAAGTTTGTTCGTACTATTAAAGGACATAGCGGAGCTATAACTTCACTTACTATTTCACCAGATGGAAAATTCATGATTAGTGGATCAGAAGATAGTACGGTAAGAATATGGGATCTTTCAAAAGGAAGACCTATTTATATTCTTCAAGGTCATTCAGGAATGGTTCGGTCTGTAGCTATATCTCTTGATGGAAAATTGATAGTGAGCGGTTCTGATGATAAAACTATAAAGGTATGGGAAGTATCTACAGGGGAGATTATAAGAACGCTCAAGGATTATACGGGTAAAGTATTATCAATTGCATTTTCACCTGATGGAAAGTATATTGTAACTGGATCCGCAGATAACAATATCATGGTATGGGAGTTAATGAAAGGTAAACTCGAGACGACCATAAATGCTCACAGTAAAGGGATCAATTTTGTATCAATTTCTCCTAATGGAAGCTATATGGCATCTGGTTCAGATGATAATACAATTAAAATTTGGGATCTTAAAAGTTTAAGATTCATAAGAACCTTAACGGGGCACACAAAATCAGTTAACTCAATTGAATTTTCTCACGATGGAAATTACCTTGTGAGTACTTCAGGTGATAAGAAAGTTATAATTTGGGATATTAAGCAAACAGCTCCATATTGCATTTTAACTAATATAGGTAGCGTTCCAAACTCAGCATCGTTTACTCCTGATAATAAACAAATAATCATGGGTTTAAGCAATAATTATCTTAAAATTTGTGATGTTCAAAGTAAGAATTTAATATGGGAAGAAAAAGTTCATAAAGGACCAGTAACTTCAATAAAGTTCACTCCGAATGGAAGATATTTTGTAAGTGGATCAGAAGACAAACATGTTATGATATGGGATTTCTCTTCGAAAGAAGTCATCAAAGATCTTAGTGGACATAAGGGAAAGGTATTATCAATTGGGATTTCTCCGAATGGAGCAAATATTTGTAGCAGTTCTGATGATAAATCCATAAATATATGGGATTTTTATACCGGCGACTTAATTACTTCTATTGAGAATCATGCTGATACAGTTTCAAGCGTAAATTATTCTCCAATCGGTAATTGTTTAATTAGTACATCCAAAGATAAAACGGTAAAAGTTTGGGATAATAAGTATGAGCTTATTCAATCATTTGAAGGTCATGGAGATGAAGTATCCTCAGTTGCTATTACTCCAGACGGGAAATCTGCTATAACGGGTTCCCGAGATGGTTATTTAAAAGTGTGGGCTCTCACATTCGGGGGTATTTTTAAAAATATCAAAGGTCATTCTGAAAATGTGAATTCAGTTGCTGTTTCACCGAGTGGAAAGTTAGCGGTAAGTGGATTGTCAAATAAATCACTAATAGTGTGGGATTTATCTAGTGGAAAACTAATAAAAACTCTTAAGGGCCATACAGATATTATTAGTTCAGTGGCGTTTTCTCCCGGGGGAAGATACGTGGTGAGCGCTTCATATGATAACACTTTATTAGAGTGGGATATAAATAGTGGTGATATAGTTTGGACAATGAGCGGTCACGATGATGCTGTTACTTCCGTAGCTGCATCTTATGATGCAAAATACATTGTAAGTGGCTCAAGAGATAAGACAATTATAATTTGGGAGCCAAAGATACTTAAACATGTTAAACGATTAAAAGGAGTTAAAAGTGCAATAACATCTATCGATATTTCACCAAATGGAGAATATATTGTGAGTGGATTAGAAGATAATTCTATTAATATCTGGGACTTTAAAAAAGGAAAAATTATACACACACTTGAGGGACATAAAGAGGCTGTAAATTCAGTTGCGATTTCTCCTGATGGAGTTTTTATAGCGAGCGGTTCTAAAGATCAAACGGTTAAGATATGGAAAGTTAATACTGGTGAACTTGATTATACTTTTGAAAAAATAAATAGTCCAGTTACATCAGTATCGTTTTCTTCAGATGGTTTATATGTAGCTTGTGGTACTGAAGATAACTTTATCCGAATATGGGATTTCATTGAAAAGTATCAAACATCGTATTATTACTTATCAAAAGTTAATTCTGCAAAATTTATACCCAATACAAACCAAATTATAGCAGGTTATGACTCTGGTGATGTATTAATCTGGGACCTGTTAATGGAAGAGCAAGAAGAACTTCTAAAAGAACTAAGAAGTAAATTAAAGAATGTAGAAGATTTAATCGTTAAAGATAACTATTCAGAAGCGATTGAACAATTGAACTTTGTTTTAGAAACGGCAGATGTATTTAATTTTGAAGATATTAAAGCAATCGCATTCGAGAAACTGAAAAACTTAAGAGATCCGAAGGAAACCTTAGAAATTGTTAAGAGGATATTGGAATTTGAATATGAAAATCAGAGGAAAATAACTAAAGCTGAGATGGTTAATCAACTCAAGATCGAGATTTCCGAAACAGAATACTATGAGAACTTATTAGAAAATCCTGTAGATTATGAACCTTCTGAAACAGGACATTTAGAAAATTTAGGAACAAAAATTTTGCAGGAACTACTTAATCCTACCTTGCACGCCTTAATAATACAAAAAGGATACAATTTTACTACAGCAAAAAAGATTGGAAAATTCCTCCAAGATGAAGGGTTTATCAGAGAATTTAGGAATTATCCTCTTGACGAAGAAAAGTTTATGACTCCAAGCGAAAAATTAAAGGATTTATTAGTTTTTGTAAGTTATGCCACAGTAGACGCAGAAACATACAATATTGGAGAATTATCAAAAAGACTAAAAGCGTATGACGAAATTAAAGAAGTTTTGTACTGGCAAGAGCATATGACAGATAACATTATTAAATTTATGAGCGACAACCTTGGAAAATGTGATATCATGCTTTTGTTTTGTTCTGAAAATGCTTTAGGTTCTGATTCGGTTGATAAGGAGTGGACGGCCGCAGATATGATGCGTAAACCCATTATCCCTGTGTTTTTAAATCCTGACCACATTCCGCCACTTCTAAAATCAAGATTGGGTATTGAATTTGATTTAATGGATTTCGAAAAGAACGTAGTACACCTTCATAATTTAATAGTGAAAACTATTTTTCAACGACATCGCGTTGATTAGTAAAATAAAACATTCTCTTATTTAGAAAAGAGAAAGATAGAGAGAAGATATAAAATCTCTTTTTTTTATCATTTAAGAACACTTAAATAATTGGTTAAGAAAAAATAAAATGTTTTTTAATAAAGACGTTTTAATATTTACTTAACATATTTGTACTTTACAAACTAAAAGAGCGGAATCAAAAATGGAAGAAAATTTACGATTTATATACGAGAAAGAGTATTGGTACATTAGCGCGTTTATAAATACAAACGAATATATTGGTGAAACAAAAGCTGAAGAAATAGAAGCGTTGTTATTAGATAGGTTAAAAAATCTTACTGAAAACGATTTAAAAAAAGCGTATAAATTTTTAGAGAAATACCCTAACGCTGAAGAAAAAAAAAGGGTATTGGTTAATATGGCTAAATCGGTGTCAATCGAGTGTGATTGGGAGCCATTTTTTCAGAATTTTCCTTATACGGATGAGAATAACCCTTACACAGAAGATAATAAGGATTTAGCATATAATACTTTAGGTTATTTTAAAATGGAAGTAGAATACTATAGGAACGAACCTTTCCAAAAAGAAAGTTTAAGTCCAGATATATTACAGCAGATCCCCTTTATTTCTATAGACATTCTTAAGGAATATAGTAAAAGAAAAGAAAATCAATATCTAATACTTGATATTGAAAGTCCTATTTATCTATTTGCAATATCTAAAAAAGTTAAGCCAATGGAAGTTCAATGGACAGAAGAAAACATAAATCGATTTAAAAAAAGCATTGGAATATGGACCCAAATATACTCCGGTCAGTGGACAGACTATTCAGACGATCTTTTTAAAAGAAGAACTAAAAAAAACCTGTCTAATCGCGTTTCAGAATTACACTATATCCAAAGAAATTCGGGATTTATTTATATGGTTCCAAAGAATTATGAAACTGAATTTGATTACATAAATCACATGATTTTAGAACCGACACCAAGAATAAGAGCTGTTCTTTTTGCTCTCATGTCAATTAATAACTCTCTTGACATCTTATTTATGAAAAGGTACTCCGATGTTTTTATGAGCCTAGAAAAAATCGAGGAAAAAACAAAGAATCTTAGGTTTTTAAGAGGAATGATCGAAACAAAGATGAGTCTTATCTATAGTGAACTGGATTGGAATCCAAGAGAACAT
The DNA here is from genome assembly GCA_013375475.1 of Promethearchaeota archaeon. Taxonomy (GTDB): domain Archaea; phylum Asgardarchaeota; class Lokiarchaeia; order Sigyniarchaeales; family SOKP01; genus SOKP01. The sequence goes on along the minus strand of JABXKD010000059.1, from coordinate 9,094 downwards.
TATGTCAAGGTTTTAACTCATTTACTAGAGATATTTCGAATAGCGACTATAATTAAACGAATCAATAATAAGTTTAAAACCCTTTATGACACATTACAAGAGTTATACACAAAAAGAAATGAGGAAAATCAAAAAAATACTAAAAAAGCGGTTAATTTCTTAAGCGTCTTGTTTGGCGCCGGATTCATAATAGATTTTGTTAATGCAATTAGAATTTCGTTTGGAAAAGTTGAAATAGAACCAGAATCACGGATTATACATATTATTGTTTCAATATTCCTGGGTACGTGTTTTTTTATATTACTCGGATACTATATTTATGGTAAGCTAAAATCTAAACGCCTAGAATTTGGTCATACAGTTGATGCAGTTATTCAAGATGATGATAGAAATATAGTTTTAATTAAAAGGAGATACGCTCCGTATAAAGATAAATACGCGCTTCCTGGTGGTTTTATTAAATACAACGAAGATCCAGAACAAGCAATAATTAGGGAAGTTCGCGAAGAAACAAACCTTGCTGTGAAAATAGTTAGTAAAATTGGGACTTATGATCAAAAAGGAAGAGATCCTCGAGGCAAGATTGTTTCTACGGCATTTAGATGTCGCCCAGCAAAAGGGCTTTTAATGTTACAGGAAGGAGACGATGCTTTAAGAGTAGAGATTGTCCCATTTGATCAACTTAAAAATCTTGAGTTTGCTTTTGACCATAACCAAATCTTAAGGGATGCTGGAGTTTTAAAGTAAGCTATTATTCTCTTCTTTTTTTTTAATTATATAAATAAAAATCTTAAGGATTAATTATTAAGCTTCATATTTGATAGGCTCGATGGCTCCATCTGGACAAGATAACTCGCATTTTAAACATCCTTGGCATTTAGATATTTCACTGTACTTGTATCTAATTCCAGTTTCTTTTCCGTCAACCCCCGTTACATCATCTTTATAAAAGAGATTTTGTGGACAGAATTTTCCATTTTGGTCTAAGCACTTTTCACACATAGTGCATTTTTCGTGGTCTATCTTTATGCTAACTATTTGATTAGCTTGAGAAATTGAAGTTACCTCAATCGCGTTTCTTGGACATACATTAACGCAACTAAGGCAAGCTTTACATTTCGCGTAATCCACTTTCCGAATTCCATGATCAAAATAGATTGCTTCTGCTTTACAAGCGCGTAAGCACCGCTCGCACCTTAAACATTGCTCTTGATCTATCTGGACTGGAATAAAAACTTCCTTGATATCTTTTTACCTCTTATAATAAATTAATTCAATTAGGGAAATTATCCAAGAATTTTAAAATTAGTTTTTATAAAAAATTAGGTGAATAGCTTAGCAAGATAACAAAAAAAAATAGTAAAAAAATTATTGAAAATATTGCGTATACCCTTCTTTAGGACGCTCTGGCAATTGTTGTTGTTGTTGGTACGCTTGAGCTTTTTCAGCTAGTTCTAACATCTTAGCTTTAATATCTTTACCTTCTTCTATTAGTTTTGATGTTTCGATGTTTAAACTATATATTTTGTTTAATACTTCTATTATTGCTGCTGCTCCCTCGGGTGTTGGAATTTCTAACACTGGAGTAAACAGAGCATACGCTTTCAATTTACTAGATAACGCCTCGTTTAACACTGTAGCCTCAGCACCTACGATAATGCCTTTTTCTACCTTTTTTATATCGAATTTTTCTAAAGATTCAATCATATCAGCTTCAGCAGCATAATAAACGGGATAATCGTCAATAATTCCACGTTGAGGTATACCCTGGAAAATCACAACTTCTTTTGCTTTTACATCTTCTGATAATAACCAGTTATTAATAGTTTTGGACAAGTCGTTATAAGCAGTTGCTACCTGAAATGGTACCTCAGAGATACCAACAATGAGATTGTGCATAGTAGAATAATATATTCGAAATGGATGCTTTAGTACACCTTCATAAAAGACAGAAATTGGAGGTAAGTACTCACTTGTAACAAAACCTATCTCAATAATATCCGGAATTTGTTCGATTAAAGTATTTGCTACGATTGGACCAATCAAACCAATTCCAGCAAAACCTAAAATCATTGTCGCGCCTTCTTTTATTTCAGTTTTCAGGTCCTCAATGATTATTGAACTTTTTTTACCCTTTTCACAGATATATTCCTTTTTAACCATATTCATTTCCTTTTAGATGAATTATTTAATTTTTAAATTATCAATTAAAATGCTTCTAATATTATATTTAGGAAACATTTCAATATTAAAATTCCTCTTATGTATTTTTTATTATATATAAAAGCATTCTTGATTCAAATCATAAGACGAATGTACCTAAGTTTTATTTTTTATTATCCAGAGGAATAAATATCCTTTTTCTGAATAATTGATCATGAATAAAACTGAAAATAAGAAAAAAAGGGATTTTATAAAAGAAAGGAGATCTGAAATTTTAGGACTTACGGCTTTTTTCGCTGCTTTATTCTTTTTGATCTGGTTAGGAAGTTTAGGGTTTTACTGGTAATTAGCAGTTGTGAACTGAAAAATAGTAATTTTCACTAAATTTTTATTTTCTTTCACTTAAGCTCTATTAATTTTAGGTATCTCTAAGAAATTCGATTAGAAGCAATCTGTTTAGATGATCTTAAATAATAAATAATTTAAATCGATATTTAACTAGTTTAAAAAGTGAAAGTTATTTTGAATAAATATTTAGTAACATTAAATATTAAAAATTTGACGAATTATAAGGGTATAGTAAATATAATAACAACTCGAGGATTATTAATTGTTATTAGAACTGAGTGGAGTAACAATTCCAACTTTTGACCAGAAGTGCGTCATTGTAAATGATGTTTCTTTTGGAATTAAGGAAGGTTCGATTCACGCTATAGTGGGACCAAACGGGTCCGGTAAATCGACTTTAGCATATACCATCATGGGATTAGGGGATTATAAAGCGTTAAAGGGAAAGATATACTTTGATGGTGTTGACATTACTAATTTGAATATAACAGAAAGAGCAAGGCTTGGAATTACTTTAACATGGCAAGAACCCGCGAGAATCGATGGTTTATCTGTGTATAAATATGTGTCTTTAGGTATGAAAGATAAATCAAAAATGAAAGAAAAAGTCTTTGAAGTTTTAAAAATTGTCAATTTGGAACCCGAAAGGTATTACAACCGAATAATTGATAAATCGCTAAGTGGAGGAGAAAGAAAGAGAGTAGAATTAGCCGCAGCTATAGCAATGAATCCCCGATTAATTATATTGGACGAACCTGACAGTGGTTTGGACTTTATCGTGCTGGAGGATTTTATGAATATTTTTGATAATATAAAAAAGCTAAACATGACGATCTTATTAATTACTCATCGCGAAGACATTGGAATGGTAGCAGATTATGGAACATTGTTATGGCGTGGCAACCATATTATTACTGATGAGTTTCCGAAGGTAATGGTTAGATATTGTGCTAAAGCAGGGCTTAAAGAGTTTTGCAAAAGAACTTTGTTCAAAAATGGAGCAGTATGCTTTGATGATGATTATATTGATAGAATATTTAGAGAAGAGAACTTATCATGAAAAGTAGCGATTACCCTGAAGATATATTGCAAAGTCTTGAAGAGTATAACATAGACATTCGAAATTTTTTACCTGGTCACGGCAAAGGTGCCAAACTATTATTAGATTTCAACAAAATATCCGGTATCGAACAAGTTGATGGTATAGTATTAAAGGGACGCGAAATTCCTAATGGAATAGTTGCTGATATCCTTATAAAAGAAGGAACGAAACTTGAAGACCCGGTTCATTTATGTTTTGGAATAAATAAGGAAACCGGAGTTCAAGAGATTTTTCCAAGAATTATAGCCGAAGATAATACAGATGTAAATATTCAAGCTCACTGTAGCTTTCCAAACGCAAATGGGTTAATTCATAAAATGTTTGGTCATTATTACATAGGAGAAAATTGTAATTTTACATATAGTGAAACTCATTACCATGGCGAAAAGAGTGGGGCTTTAGTTGCTCCAGTAAGCTATATATATGTTGGAGAAAATAGCGTCTTCGAAAATAATTTTAATCTTAGTAAAGGAACCCCTGGTAGGGTTAAAATATTAATTGACATTTACGCAATGAAAGATAGTATTATTAGATCAAATGTTAGAGCTTTTGGAAAAAATATTAAAGATTCTGTAAGAATTCGTGATTCAGTTTTTCTTGAAGGAGAAAATGCTAGAAGCGTTATTAAAATGAAAGCTGCTGCAAAGGATGGAGGAGAAGTTTTAATGTACGGAATTACTGAAGGTAATGCCCCTTATTGCAACGGGCATGTTGAATGTAGTGAGATTGTTCTTGGGCGTGGTTCAATATGTAGAGCTCGCCCTTTCATTAGAGCTACCGACCCAACTTCAAGCATTTCACACGAAGCTTCTTTAGGTCGGTTTCCACAAAAATGGCTAGATGAACTTATGGCTAAGGGTTTATCCGAGGAAGAAGCAACAGACATTCTTATAGAAGCAATGCTTCAAGAGGAAGTAAAATTATAAATAAAATAATGTAATGTAATCTAAAAATAAAAAAAAAGTGAAAATAAAAAATGAGTAAGAATAATATAAAGGAAGGAGATAAAGCTCCTTTATTCAAAATTGATTCCTACAATGCTGGAACAATTGAATTAGGAGAATTGATAGGGAAAAAAAAGATTGTTTTAATTTTCTCAAGGTATTTTGGCTGTCCAATTTGTCAATTGGATCTAAATATACTAATGGAGAAAGTCACTGAAATAAGAAATAAAGGAGCTAAATTAATCTATGTAACTCAATCTGGTGAAAAGGTCGCTAAAGAGTTTATTGAGAAATATAAAATTGACTTTCCTGTAATACCTTCAACGAAGAACGAGTTATACGCAGAATACGGATTAGGATTAATGACCGCTGAAGCAGTAACAAAAGTTAGAAGCAAATTGAAGGAAGCAGTAAAGTTGGGACTTCAACACGGCGAATATGAAGGTTGGGAGAAGCAGGGTCCCGGACAATTTGTTATTGACGAAAAAGGAACCATAATTCACGAAAGAAAAGGATGGTTATTGCTCCCAGAGATACTTGAAGCATTATAGGGAAAATTAAATTTTAGATTGTTAAATAATATTGTTAGGACTAAGGAGGAAAGAATGAAAGAGAACATGAAGTACCAGAATTACCGTTTTAGGGGAAAAATAAACATCGACGAGATTGAACCCTGGTTTGATTTTGGAACAATGCAACCTTGGGATGAGTTAGAAGTTCCATGGGTGTTAGAAAATAAGGTAAGGAGAGAGATTCTAATTACGCTCGCTAAAAGTCCGAAAAGTTTCGAGGAACTGCATGAAAATCTAAATTTTTCACCGAATCCTCTGTTAATATCAAAAGAAGAATACGAATGTAAGCTAAAATATCAATGGGATAAAGAAACAATCAAAAATCATCTATTAAATTTAGAATGGTATAATTTAGTTAAATTACAAGGAGACAAGTACACAGTAACTTTTCCAATATTTACCATGGAGAGTTTAAATAATATGGAAGAATACATTTTAAAATTTGCGGAGGGTTGGGTAAAGATTGTTAACGATACCAAGGAAAAAATTAAAAATAAACTAGAAATTGACGAAAAAGAGACAAAATTATATGGTATTTTAATCGAAAAAGCACTCGAGAAACTTTATGAACTTTTAAAAAATCAAAATTTACTTCCTGACCAACCCAATATCAAAGTACTTTGGGCAGAAGAACTTAGAAAGATTAAATTTGAAGATTGGCTTGAAAAGCACTTTTAATCTTCTTAAAAATAATATTCCTATTTTAAGATAATTTTTACATTTTTAAACATAGTTTTACTATAGTTTGATCTTATTGCTATAGTTATTTTCTTATTGTACTGATTTAGCAAAAGATCTAATTAGTCGGCTATTTAAGTATATAATGGTATTACCTGCATATCACTCAGTTTGAAAAGAAGAAGTATTCTGATTTCTATATATATGTAGATATTTCAAGGCTATTATCTGAATATCTGCAAAAAGAGAACCAATCGAATAAAAAATTCTGCAGGTTGCCAATAATGATAACATCGAGGTTGAATGATTCAGAACCTATTCTCAATCTTAAGGATTTGTTTTATGATGAAGAAATAAAAGAAGAACTTAAAGCTAAAATAAATCAACTACCGGAAAAAAGCAAGAGGTCAAATTTTAAACTGCTCCAAGAGATTCAAACGGTTCTACAAAGATGTACTCACTTAACGGAAAAGCAAAGACTAATGTATTGCGAGAGTCAGAGGTATTTCATGAAGCAATATCTACGGGAAATGAATAAACAACCTTAAATTTCATGTTGAATAGTATTTCCTTACTTCTTCTATTACCAAATTAATTAAATCTTTACTGTTCTTAATTGCGTAAAATGTTAATTTTTCTAATAAGCCTTTGAATTTATCTCCAGGTATTTTAGAGGCTCCAATGAAAAAACCCACAATTTTGTGTCCTTTATTAGTTAAACTTAGAAGTAACTTTTTTGCGCTATTCCAATTATAGATTCCAAAGTCAGTTATAATAAATAGTAGAACTTCTCTTTCCGATTTTTCGCATTGCTTTTCTATCGCTTTTATTGGTAACTGCGTCCCTCCGCCTTGATATCTTAATAGTGTTCGTTCTGCTTTTTGATAGTTATTTGTCCAATCACATATATCAGCTTGATTAGAAAAATTAATAATGCTAAATTTAACACCTTTATTGGCAGCAAAATGGAGCGCTGCAAAGGATGCTAATAACGCAGTATGATAAACCCCACTGGCTTTCTCTGCCAAATAATTCCATTTCATAGAACCTGAAGAATCAAGTACGAGCAGTAAATCGGGTATTTGCTTTTCTACTAAATGCCCCTCACCTATTTTCTTGGCCCATTTTCGCGTAGTTATATTTGGAATAATTATAGGGCTACTCAGTATAGTTTGAACAATATCCAACTCTTCTAAAGGTTCTCCAAGACGCCAAACTTCAGGGTATACAGGTAATTGTCCTCCGGGTTTCTCTTCGTAAATTTTTATCTGAATTAAATCTTTTGCCAAGCCTCTATACCATGTAGCTAAAGGATTTCCATCAATCATTATTCCTGCTTGACCTGCAGGGGCTCCAAACTCTGAGAAAGGTGTTTTTCTTGCGAACTCTTCTGCTTTTTGTCTTAATTCGTCGTCTTTATCCTCTTTCAATTTATCTCGATTCTTGTTTTCTAAAGGATTATCCATGATCTCTAAAATATCCTCGGGGAATTCCACATTAAAACCACCCCTTCCTGGGGATTTTCGAGTAGCTTTACCCTCACCGCATTGAGTTCTTGAACCTAGCAATGTAAATGTATTGTTCACGAGCGATTTTAGATGATAGGCTATTCTAGAAACTTTATCTTCCCAGAGGGTTTCATCTTCCAATTCCTTTTTTACAACATTCACTACCCGACTCGAAAGACTTTCCACGCTGGAGAAAAAGCCATCATCAGCAATATTAACATCCAAAAGTTTTTCGTAACTTCTAAATAGAAATTTCGAGAACTCACTTAGTTTATTTTTGCTATTGTCCAAGAGTTTGGCATAAGTTTTAGTTAGTTCCCAATAGATTAAATCGGGGTTTTTTTTATAAAGTTTAGCGTCAATAATCAAATCTGCGAAAATATTAACCACAATTGGTGCAAAATTTTCGTTTACATATTTCATAGCAGCTTTTAATAGGTTCGCATTGATTAAACCGTCATATGGAATAATTTGGTAGTGAGATACTTCATGAAGAGATATAGCATAGAAATAATTTATATATTCTTGATCTTCTATGAAAATTGGCGTGTTTGCTAAATTCATAGTGATTTTCCATTTATCTTGAGGGTCAATATAAAAACCCTCTAAATTTGAGTAATCAAATATGAAATTCGGCATGTCTAAGGGAGGGAAAAAGAATTCTTTTTGTGTTCGAGACCAAGCGATTTTCGCTAATTTGACAACATGTTGTTCTTTTGGGGTTAAAACCTTTTTGGGAGCACTTATTACATTCCTTTTAGTTTTTGCCATACCGAATCTATCCTATACTAGTCCTCCTTCTGAATGTAGTCTATTTTATCTAAAATGGTTCTTAATTTTAGAGCTTCTGAGCCCCCCGAAATCTGAATGTTAACTAAAGAATCATCGTTTATTCCCGTAACATTTATTTCAATAAGTAAATCTTCTGTCCTGATTTGCCGAGTCTGCCTTCTTTTAAAAGCCTCTAGCAAAGGCTTTTCTAATTTGGGAAACTCGCTAGCGATGTCCGCCCAGATTTCTTTGTGGTTTAAATACTTAAAAAGATAATCCGTGACTGTTTGTTTATATAATTCTTGGTTACATAGATTAATTAAATAGGCTCTGTTAGGGAAATCAATATCTTCAATCAAATCATTTCTAATTTTTGCAAGTGTATCGATATCTCCATTTTTTGACGCATTTTGTATCTTTTGGGCAATTTTAGAATACTTTTTATCCTTGACTGAATTAACAAAAGGTAGTAGATCGTTTTTTACAATCAAATCGTTTTTTTGGTAATTTTTTAATGTAGCTAAATCTTCATCTTTAGATATCCCGTCCCTAAATCTCTTTGCTATTTGGTAACAGACTTCACGATTGATATAACGTTTCTGAATTAAATTCAAGATATTCCGTGAAAATTCGTATGGGTTTCCCCAAAATGGTGATTTTTCTAACTCTCTTCTTGAATACATTACTCTATGAGAAATTACATAGGGAGCAATTGTATTTACAAGGTTGATGTCTACTTGTTTAAGATTTAATAACCAAGTTAAAGCTTTCGAGTATCTTAAAAGATCCTTAGCTACTCTTACACTTAATATGGTTTCGATTTTATTACAAACATTTTGGTTTGTATTGAAATGACATCCTGAGCATAAACCTGTACTTGGTTTGAGATTTTCAGAACTCCCTTTATCTACTCTCTCGCATAACGTAAAGTCTCTGATGATTGCATGGATATAATTATTTACATCTGCATCGAAGGGAATTTTATTCACATAGTACCATATTTCCATT
>JABXKD010000058.1 GCA_013375475.1 Promethearchaeota archaeon | reverse complement strand
AATTGCTTAAAAGCAACATCAGCATCCTCGCCCTTTTCGATGAGTTCCAAGTAGGGTTTATAGATATGGGCGATTAATTTCCCGCATGAAAAACACCTGATCGGTATAATCATTATAGATAAGGAAAAGAAGTATTCTAAAAAAATTTTACTATTATTATAAAAAGGAATATTTTAATTCATTAATTTAGAAAGGTGCACCTTACTCTTTCTTAGCTAATTTAGTTCCATATTCTTTACATTTGACCAAATCTTCCTCAACGATGGGACCTTTCATTCCACCAACTTTTATTGATAAGCCAGGAAAAGTCTTTGTTGAATTAGGAATTTTTTCGTCTAGTTGCCTTTCCATCTTCTTAACAACTTTTTCAAAGTCATTTCCCATGTATGTATCAAAAACTGCAAATGAATCGAATTTTAAATTGGCACTTGGTAGATTATTTATAAATTTCTTAATACTCTTTATATGGCTTCCCACATGGTTTGGAGATCCAATTACTACTAGATCATAAGTCTGTTCTTCATTAAGATCAACATCTTTTACATTTAGAACCTTTATTTCGTTACGCTCAGCAGACTTAATTCCATCAGCAATTAACTCAGCCACCTTTTGAGTATTCCCATGTTTTGTATCAAAAACAATTAGAACTTTCATTATTTATATTACCTTTTTCAAAAATGAATTAAGATTTGGTTTAGAGATATAGAAAGTAATTAATTCTTAGTTTATAACAATTACTCTTTCCCGTAAAGCGTTGTCCACCTAACTTTACGTGGGTTACGTTTCTGAACTATTAGAGCGGTTCTACATTTATGGGTACAGAAATTATAGATTGTTCCGTCTTTTTTAATATACATGTGTCCTTTGCCGATGGGAATGTCGTATCCACAAAAGGAACATCGCTTTACTTTAACCATGGATTTTTCATCTCACTTTACTAATAAGCTCAATCCTATTACTCTGTCGCTTTAAAAAGTTCGGTTTCTCCATATTTTAATATTTTGAGGTTGATAAGTGTCATATCGAACGTAATTTCGTTGCCCCGAACTGTTTTTCTTCTTTTTTCACCCTTTCGTATTGGTTTGTAACCGATAGCTCTTTTTGATGCTAATATTTTCTTTTTTACGGGACCATGAACATCTTTTCTCATAGGAAATCCGCTAGCATCTGAACCACCTGTAATTTGAAATTCATAGTTAGGAAAACCAATAAGGCCCCCTTTTATTGTATCCCCGATCTTCATAGCTTCAAAGCGAAACTTCTTCTCGTCTATCTCAATTAATTTAGATAATCCTTTTCCAGGTCCTGAGGTTCCACCAGAAATATTTAGCTTATATACTCTCTTATCTGAGCTCATTTTTATCAAACTTACAAAAAGGAAATTACTATGAATAATATCCTAAAATTTAAAAATTTTATTGATTTTCACAAAAAAAACACCTTCCTTTAGGGTCGTGATGAATATTGCCATTAAAAAACAAGTAATCCCCCTTCTTTTAAATACAAGATAATTAATGGTAAAAATAATGCAACTCGTTCAACAAGTGCAACTTAAGCGTTCACGACTACTGGATAACATCACATTTCTTTCAAAAAACTTGTATAATTTAGCCACCTATGAGGTTCGACAACGATTTTTCAAGGATCGACATTGGATTCGCTATATTGAGTTATGGAACACCTTAAAATCTCATGGTGCATATCAAGAGCTTCAGAAGACTTGCGGTTCACATCCCCCACAGCAAGTCTTAAAACAAGTAGATAAAAACTTTAAGAGCTTTTTTAACGCAATGAAGCAATGGAAACGAGAACCATCTAAATTTAGAGGAATGCCAAAACTCCCCCATTACAAACACAAGAATGGTCGTAATCTCCTCTATTTCACATCTTTACAGTGCCGGTTGAGAGATGGAGTTATCTTACTCACGCAAAAAATGGAAAAATTAGGTTTTCCAAAAATTAATACATACTTAAAAAATGTGAAGGGTGTACGCATTGTTCCTTTCGGAGATCGATACAACATCGAATTAATTTACGATTACAATCCACGAGACTTACACTTGAACGAAAAAAACGTAATGGGAATTGATTTAGGACTCACGAACATCGTAACTTCATCAGATAACATTGGAAATAACCCATTGATTATCAAGGGCGGTGTCGTGAAATCAATCAATCAATTCTATAACAAACAATTGGCCAAGTATAAATCCTCGAGCAAGAAATGTAATAACACTGACGCGACGAGTCGGATTTTAAGGCTTCATCGAAAGCGGAACAATAAGATAAGAGATTTTTTCCATAAAGCATCACGTACGATCATCAATAATTGCATTTCTAACGATATCGGAACAATTATCATCGGTTATAACGAGGGCTGGAAACAGAAGATTAAAATCGGAAAGAAAAACAATCAAAATTTCGTTTCAATCCCATTTCAAAAGCTTGTTCACCAAATTGAATATAAATCCGAGATGGTGGGAATTAAAGTCGTGAGAATCACCGAAGAATATACATCGCAAGTGTGCTCTTCTTGTGGAGTCGTTCGCAAGTCCAACCGCAAATATCGAGGACTGTATGTTTGTAAAGAGTGCGAAATGGTCTTAAATGCTGATGTGAACGCTTCGAGGAACATCATGTGTAAAGGAGTCCCTGAATCCTTGCGGATAGGGGATAGAGGGTGCTTGAACCACCCAGTAGTGTTAAAGGTGTATTAATTCTTAACCTACGAATCCATGTCCTTTAGGATGTAAATGTTCAATGATTTTATGTTCTATAGAAATTTTCTGAGAATATTATTAAAAAAAATACAATTTATTTTAAAGATCACATCCTATTAAAAATATATATATAACTTGGGATTTAACTAAATGATACAGATTTTTGAAGTTTTAGAAGTGAGAGAAGATCCTTACTTTCTAACTGTGGAAGTCGAGGAAGGAGAACTAGTTGCGGATGTAATTAATAATATGAATAGTCGTAAAGTCTATCTGCTCGTAGATCACGACAGTAAGAGAATTTGGACTTATAATGGTCAATATAGCTCTTTTAAACTTCAAATTTTCGGAGGAATCCTAGCTGGAATGCTACGTAAACAGATAGGTATATTTTATAGAATTTTTCCGTTAAATAAATATTCTATGGACGATCCTGAATTTCAAAAAGTCATGGTTAAAACTATAGGACCAGGACGAGCGAAAACAATAGAAAAAAAAGATTTTTCTAAAACAGCAGCGCAAAGAGCATTAGGAAATATAAGTATTCATAATCCCAGACTAAGTAAAGCTTTGGAAAATATAAATTCTTATTCTACGCCAGAAGAATTCAATAGAATATTTCTTATTATTGCAGGTACCATATATTCTGATGAAGAAACTCCGAAATCGTTTCTATCTGAAGAAGAAGATTCTGACAGCATAGTCAAAATGGGAAGATTGAACAATGGCTTCACATTCTTCGATGATAGGAATTATTCTACTAGAGTGATAGTAAAAAATAGATCCATCCAAGGGATTGAATTATTTGTGCATGAGAACGATAAAATGCCTGTTGTTCAAATTAAATCACCTATTATTCATGAAGAAAAAATTAGCAATGAAGGAGATATGGGAAAACTCCTTGCTGCTTTTCAAATACCTGATTCACTTCCAGATATTGAATCAACCGAGAATGAAAAACAAAATTGATCTCTTGAAATGATTCTACTAATTAATCCTAAAACAACAAAATCCACTGAACTTCAAACAGAATTTTTCAGAGAACCTAACCTCGGAATTTTATATTTAGCAGCTATTATGGATCAAAATAGCATACCTGTAGAAATTTTAGATTTAGAACAGTATTATGGTTTGGAGAGCAATGATATCGACCAGATTATTATACAAAAAATTAAGAATCACGATATTATTGGAATTACTTCGCTTACTAATACATTTCATATAGCAATTCACATTGCGAAGTTGGTGAAAAATTATAGTAGAAAGAAGATTGTTGTTATGGGAGGGCCTCATGTATCCTTTAACTACGAGGAAATTTTAACCAAAGAAGATGCTATAGATTTTATATGCATTAAAGAATCCGAAAATTCCTTTCCTGAATTAGTTGATCTTCTTATAAGAGTAGTAAATAAAAATGGACTTCATCAAGATTACGAGGGAGAATTGAACAAGATTAAAGGATTAGCATATAAAAATTTAAAAGGAGAGATTGTACTTACAAGTTTTCCCAATACCGTTAAGATAGACAATTTACCATTGCCTGCAAGATACCTTTTACCTCAGGAAAACTTTTATTATAGGGTAGCGAGCGTTATTATTAATAGAGGGTGTCCTAATCAATGTTCTTTTTGCTCCAGACAAAAAATGGCTCCAGTAGTAAGGATAAGAAGTCTCGATTCGATTTTATCTGAAATACGAGATATTGCAACATATCAAACGTACAACTATATAAACTTTTACGACAATATTAACATTAACAGAAAATTCTTCCACGGTTTTTGCAGATTATTTATTGACAATAAGATTGAAACTCCATGGGGTTGTGAATTACGAGTTGATACAATAACCTATGAGGATGCAAAATTGTTAAAAAAAGCAGGTTGCCGGCTAGTAGCAACTGGTATAGAATCTGCAAGTCTAGAAGTTCTTAAAAAAAATTTGAAATACCAAGATCCTAAACAAGTAGCGATTGGAATACGACATTTAAAAAAAGAAAATATTCCTATTCAAGCGTACTTTGTATTAGGGCTACCAGGTGAAACTGAACTTAGTTTTCAAAAGACTATCGCGTTCATTAAGAGTTTGCCTTTTAATAACGACGATAAGATTAACTATTTTGCAGCTACGCCTTATCCTGGTTCTCGCTTATGGGACGAGAGGGATTATTTTAAACTGAAGATTGTAGAACGTGATTACACTAAATACGATTGTCAACACATTATTTTTGAAACTCACGATTTAGACTTAAAGAAACTACACAAATTACTTCGTGTCGCTAAAGAGACAGAAAAGTTATTTACTTAACCTTAAAATATTGATCTATGTGGTGCACAATAGGGAAATGTTCGTGTAAAATGAGTAAAAGCGGTTTTTTCTTGACCTTTTGCGAGTAATGTCTTGATTTCTTCCAAATTTTCTTTTTGTATTTTATAGATATCCGGGTTTATGCCTTTTGTTTCTAAGACAGTAATTAAGGTGCTAAGGTACTCTGATAACATAGTTCCATCTCTTTCCTTAAATTTTCTAAAATCTTCCCTACATGTTGTTAAAACGGCTGTTCCATCGGGTTGTCTAGGATATCTTCCTTTAGATAATGCATGTGACATTTTTTACTTTCACGCCTCGACAGAAAAATACAATTCTGTATTCTCTAAAGATCATAACAATTTTTATATTTATAATTATCTACAATGAGTTTTTTTCTAAATGGGGGAAGGATAATTTTAATAATGGAGAATTAACTCTAATTTAATGTAGGAAAGAATTATTTTATAATATCCAAAACATATAAAAAAATAAATAAAACGTAGGTACTGTATTTATTATGGCAAAAAGTGACTACTTTATCGGCGAAGCTCTGCTAGGGGCCGAAGAAAATATGGCTCATATAGATTTAATAATTGGTTCAAAAGATGGTCCCGTGGGGATATCGTTTGCAAATGCTCTTAGTTCACCATCTATAGGCCATGGGGGGCTACTCGCATGTATCAGACCAAATCTTCTTACTAAACCAATTAGTCTTGTTATCCCTAAAGTAACGGTCTCAAAAATGGAAGAGGCTAACAAGATTTTTGGTCCTGCTCAGGCTGCCGTTGCTAAAGCAATAGCCGATGCAGTAGAAGAAAACATAATTCCAATGAATAAACTGGATGAATGGGTACTCATCGTAAGCGTTTTTATTCACCCCGATGCAAAGGATTATAGGAAAATATATCAATATAATTATAGCGCAGCAAAATTAGCGATTAAAAGAGCTTTAATGAATTACCCTCCAATTGACAAAATTTTCTACGATAAAGATCGAGCAAAGCACCCTGTTGCTGGAATGAAAGTACCAAGGCTTTGGAGACCTCCATATATCCAAGTAGCTTTGGATCATCCAAATATCGAACATCATATGAAAGTAGTAAAACAATTACCCAAGAGTGACAGGATTATCTTAGAAATTGGAACACCGTTTCTTAAAAAGTACGGAATGGAAGCGATCAAAAAAATTCGGGAGCTTGCACCTCAAAAATTCATCGTAGCCGATTTAAAAACTTTGGATGTAGGGAAATTAGAAGTCGATTTTGTCTTTGACGCTACTGCAGATGCTGCAGTTGCAAGTGGTTTAGCGGCGGCTTCCTCAATAGATAAATTCCTGTTAGAAACTAATCGTATGGGAATTTATGGTTTTGTTGACACAATGGAAGTAGATGATCCTGTAGCAAAATTGAGCAAATTAAAACAAATCCCTGATGTTGTCATTTTACATCGAGCAATTGACGTGGAACAAGCTGCTGGTTCAGAATCCTCAAACGCAGCTCAAAAAGCAAGATGGGCAGCAATTCCTAAGATTAAGGAATTATATAAAGACCAGAAATTAGCATCCGGTCGAGACCGCGTTTTAGTTGCTGTTGCTGGTGGAATTGATCCAACTACCGCCAATTCTGCGTTAGAAATGGGAGCAGATATTTTGATAGTCGGCAGATTTGTTACATCATCTAAAGACATTGAAAATTCGATGAGAAGACTCCTTAATCTCATACCAGGTTACTCTGATATTGACTTAAAGAGAATTCACACGGAAGACGATGATAATTCCGTAAAGAAGCCTAAATGGGATTAGAGTAATATTCAACTTTTCTTTTTTCTTGTTGTAAACCTCTTATGTACTAAATTTAATATTTCCTCTAAAAAAATTAGAATCAGATCATATTTATGATCAAATAAGAGTAAGAAAATAGAATACTCTTCCAATTGGACTTGATGATCTGATTTATCAAAAATATTGTCAGAAACTATTCAAAATGTTAAATTCAAAACCTTCAAATTAAACTTTCAAATTTATAAACCAAATTCATCTCATCTTTATATTATTAAAACAATTTTATCAAAATTCTTCTTAACTTTAAACACTACATTGTTATATAATATTTTTTATGATTAAGTTGAGAAAAGTAAAGATAATAAAAAGGTGATGTAAATTGAGAAACTACAAATATCAAGACGGATGTTCTAGCTGGAATTATTGCGATGAAACGCTTAAGGAAAACATCAATAGATGTAATTACGTTCAAATTGTAAGAAATCAACTAAAGAAGAAGAAACTTGAAAAAAAGTTTCGGAAATGAATTTATTTAGATATGAAAAACTTTAATTTATTAAACGTTCACCTTTTATATCTTCTCAATATGAATCACATTCGGTAATATGGGCTAAAATAGAGAAGAAATGCTAAATTGGATTGAATTTATGGGTTAAATAATTAAAAATGGATAAATCAGATTTATTTTATTTCATTGATTTGTTTTCCAAATTGAATAGCTTTTTTTGTGCCAATCCAGAATAATTTCCTAAATTTATCAGCGAAAGAATTTCATAGCTTCGTTCTCTAAAATCCATTTGATAATTATTCCAAAAACTAAAAGTTCTTGATCTCCCAAATTATGCCCTGTTCTATCTAACAGTAGTGCGTGCTTTTCCGGTATTTTAGCTTGTTTTTTATTGAATTCAAAAGTTATTGAGAATGGAAATATTTTGTCTTCTCTTCCATGAATGAGATACACGCGATTTTCATTAAAGTTTGGATCGTTTTTGAGGAAATAACGAGCTGTCGTTTTTAATGCCTTTTCATCCTTTACTTTAGATATAAGACGTTTGACAAACCATCCCGATGATAAAAAAGGAAATTTGGCTTTAATTAGATGTTCAATAGAATGTAGTGCACTTATCCCTATCACCATCGCAACCCGTTTGTCTACATAACATTTTGTTAGAACGGAAGTAGCACCCATTGATTTTCCGATACAACACAGAGCTCCCTTTTTAACATCATCAAAAGTACATATGAAGTCAAGAACACTATCAACATCATTGTATAATTTGAACCAATCCGATTTTTTACCTTCAGCCTCTCCGTGACCTCTTTGATCAAATGCTACAGCAACAAATCCCATGTGAGCGAGACTAATCAAATATTTCTCATTTTCCTCCTTTTTTGCCCAAAATCCATGAAAAAATATGATTGTCGGTCTGGGTTCGGGATAACGCCTCCCCTTATCGGTGAGAATAGTCTCTGAAATGGATCGATAAAAGTTTGCTGAAGATTTCATGCCATCATCGAAAATGATCCTTGTTTTTTGAAAATCCACTGTAGTTTTAGAAATATTTCTTTCTTGAAATGGCACTTTTATCTCGGATTTATTTAATAATTATTAGATGGGTCTACGATTAAAAATTCAAGATAGCTTAATGATTCTTGCATTATCTATAAGATGGTCAGAAACTATTAAAAATATAGCATAGAAGATTTGAATTTTTTAACGATCTAATATCTATTATTTTACTAAAATCCTAAGGATTATGAAGAAAATCTAAACATCCATGAAATGGTTAGAATCCGTTCAAAATAGTAAAAAAAGAAAGATAGAAAATAAATCTTGTATTTAATCTGCGGGTTCTGGTTTTTGGTTAATCTCCCCTTACTTGATCGGGCGACTGTTAGCCTGGAATATAGGCCCAATAAACTGACTATATAAAATACTGAACGCGGCTTGATTTGAGATAACGCTTATCATTTCGCCTTCTTTGTCGGTTGCAGGACCAATTATTACTTCCTCTGCGTCCCGAGTGAGTGCGAAGAATTCTCCTGCGCCACTAAGTTGTCTGAACTGAATGTTGCCCAATCCCATCATTTTTCTGATGATATCGCCATACTGTCCCATTTCGAAGCGTGAGGTAAGCATAAAGCGCACTGCTTTCTTCTGAAAGGCGTATTCGCTTATAACTTGTAAAATCTCAGGTAGTACATAAGGCATTACAATAATGATGGAAGATTTAACCCTATAAATAGCGTCCTTTATAGCAGCTATTAAAGCGTCTCGTCCTATTACTTGCCAAGTAGTAATGTCCATTATTTCTGGAATAGAACTTGAGGCTTTGTGTATATCTCCTAGTTTACTTTCATTTTTTTCTGCAATCTCAGTACTGTCGTCAATAGAATTCATAAATTGAAGCGTGAAATCTGCTATTGCATCTTTAATATTCTGAGTAGTATCTCGAGTGGTAGTAGAAAGACTATTTTGTAAGGTTTTCGCAGTTTCTTCATATTTGGATTTATGATCTATTAACATTTCACTTAAATTCCTGTCCATATCTGCTGATTCATCGCCCCATAAGTTGATCTCAGCAGTAATCTTATCTGAAGTGTCTCTTTTTCCGCCTATAAATTTGTCATCGAGATCCCTAATCCAATCCTCTTTGATTCTCTTGACATCAGAGTCATACTCATTATAATGTCTTAACGATTCCTCTTTATGTTTATTAATGGCTTCGTCGTATTGTCTGTGATGTGTTTTAAGCGAATTTTCTAAAGAGTCTTTCAATTTAATCCTTGTATCAGAACAATCTTTTACACCACTTTGTAAAGTAGTGTCAACTTCACCAGCCATATCAGTAGCCAGCGTTTCTAATTGAACGTTGATTGTTTCTTGAGCTTTATGATCAAGGTCTGTGGTTTCCGTAACAACATTATCGTTCTCAATTGTCATTATATCGGTAACATCTGTCTTTAAACTATCTGTTGTTTCCCTTGTGTTCTTTATATAATCTTCGCTAGTGGTCGTAAAATCCTCCTTCATTGGTTCAGTATATGTTAATATATTTTGAATTGTTGTTTCATGTCTTGCTTTGTATTTTTTCTTCTTTCCCATCCAGAAAAAGCCTTTTTTAGCCATTTCTCCAGTAAAATCCGTAAATCTATTTGCGTGCTCTAATAGATTGTCAATCAGTGTTAATGTCATGCTTTTAAAATCGTTAGTTTGATCCGTTAATACTCTGTGTCTTTCGTCAACAGTAGCTTTCAAATTAGTTTGAAGCGTGTCGGTTGTGTTTTTAAGATGGCTTAAATGTTCTTTCAATAGATTTGAGATTCTCTCTTTCAAATCAACAACTATTTTATCCATCCGTTCGAGATATTTTTCGAGAATCTGTTCCATTCTTGGTTTCAGGTCATTAGCGATAGTTTGATGCCTATCAACGTGATCATCCAAATCACTTTTCAATTCCCTTTCAAGTGCTTCTACTCTTTGAGTAAAATCTACTAATAAATTTGATATTAAACCGGTAATTCCATCTTTAGTTTTATTCACCATGGATTCATTTTCTTTTACTCTAGTATCGCTAATATTTTTGACATTAGAGTTTAGCGTATCCATAATGGAATGTAAATTTTCTTCCAAAGTCTTTGAAGTGTCTGTGAATCGATTTCTCGAGCTATTAATTCGGTCTCTTTTATTATTGTTTTTGGTATCCGAATCATTAAAAAATGCCTTAAGTTGATCATCAACAGCAGTTACAACCTCATTTATGCTTTTATCTTGAATAGCTTCTAATTTTTCAAAGCGATTTGATTGATCTGCTAAGATTGAGTCCTTGATTTTAGCAATTTCGTCTCTAAAGATTTTGGATTCTCCAATATATAATTCAAAGAATGGTTCTAAAGGAATGAATCTATCTACAATCCCAGTTACTTTTTTGAGAAAGCCTTTTTCGACTAGCCAATCAGTAATTTCAAGAACGGATTCGTATGTCAACTCGGGATGTTCTTCTGCTAAAGAAAGGTAAACTTCAGACGATGTGGCTCTTGGAACTCTAAGGTAAACGATGTAAACATTAATTTGGTCTTCCGTGAAACCATATCTCGTGAAAATTTCTTTCGTAAATTCTTTTAAGCTCATTAGCTTCTCTCCATTTCTAAAATTAAAATTTGTTATATTTCTTATTAAAATTAATTTAGTCTGAATTTCTTTTTAATATTTTTGTAATATTTTAAAGTTATAATTATATCTTCAAAATTATTATATTAAAACTTAAGGATTAAGATGTTTCATAATTTAAGATTTTATTGCTCCATCCAAAAATGTAATTGGGGTACAGTTTTTTAGAAAATATTGTATAATTTTTCCTTTTTCAATCGGGTAATGTTATTCCTCAATCCTTTTTATACGCCATTTTCTTGTATTAATTAAAACAATTTAGTGAAAAAAAACCATGAAAAAATTAAGTAAAATTCTCTTAGGCACTTTTTTCCTAATGATCCTATTTTCGACGGTCACATCGTTTAATGTTGTAGCGATTGCTGATCCCGATGTAGTCATTGACGTCCCTACAGACTCAAAATCAGCACATGTGGAAGCTAATATTGCAACTCAGTTTCGATTTAGGAATAGAACTCGATTAAGGGTAGAAGCTAATGTTAATTTAGATTTAGACCTTGAATGTGAAGCTTTAAGAATCGGGGTTAAAGATTTTGCTCTTGAAATTGAAGGTACAGGCGATCTTCAAATGACTATGACTTGTACTGAAGAACAGGCGCAACTAGGGCTAGTAAAGGGGAATATGTATCAAACACGAAATCGCAACCGATACCAATATAAGGAAGGATTTGTTATTGATATAGAATGTGATGGAACTTTTACACGGGCAAGATTAAGAATAAGAGCAACAAATGAAAATCAATTTGGACAATTTGCGTATTACAACGAAGCAACCGAAGAATGGGTTTGCGTACCAACAACTGTGGATGATGGTTATCTAACTGCTGAAGTATCGCATTTTTCAACATGGACAATACTCTTACCTGATTACACTATGTTAATCTTAGGATTCACCATCGGTGGCGGAGTTGCTGCTCTAATAATAATCGCTTCAGTGTTCTACATAAAAAAGAGAAAGTAGGTAATAAATTAATATAAATAATAATTTTTTTTTAATTTTTAAAAAATATATTCTAACGATCAAAAATTATATATGATTAAATTGAAAATAAAGAACAGATCGAAATTATTCAGCATATTTATTCTATTATTAGTATTCATTAATTTCAATATTCTAATTTCTCAAGTTTTATCATATAGAACTGAAAATATTCCGGGATTTTCTACTCATGATAAGGTCAATCCTAACGACTCTGTGAAATACATGTTTAATAACAGCATAATTTTCGATATCTCCACTGATTCTTTTATCGATCTTAACATTGAATATGAATCCAATATTGAAAACCGTCAAATCTTTTTTCAAATTAACAATAGTAACCCTATATCTCTCAATATAACTTCTAAAGCCTTAATGCAGAATTTTGGAATATCAAGACCTCCTCAAGGACCGAGAAGAGGAGATAATCAATTTCAATATAAGTATAATTGTATTCTTCGATTTAAAACTAACACAACTATAGAACATTTAACTGTAAGTAGCATTAAAAAATCTTTATACGGGCTAAATCCTAATCTGGATTATTCCTTAGCGTTGTATGAACCTTCGCAAGATTCATGGGTGCTTATTGATACGATCGAGGAGTTAAATGAATCAAGTTCTGAAATTTCTTTAATAGCTTCCGTCTCAAATCTACAAGTAGACACCGAATATTATGTTACTTTTTATGAAGTTACTAAAGTTTTTGACGATTGGATTTTAGTAATTGTTTTAATTGTAGGTGTGGTAGGAATTGCTTCACTTGCTATTTTAATTTCAAAAAAGGATTATTTCCAATATTTAAAAACTCGAACTATTCCAATTGAAAAAGGTGCGCATCGATTAAGCTTAGAGGACGTCTTAGAAAACGAGAACAGGAACAAAATTATTGACTTAATTCTCAAAGAACCTGGAATTCATTTTAATGAGTTGTTAAGAAAAACTGAAATAGCTGCGGGTAATCTCGTTTGGCACCTTGATATTTTAGAAACGTACAAAGTTGTAGGGAAAAAGCGAATTGGAAATTTTATCGCTTACTTTCCGTATTACCAAAAAAACCCAATTTCAAATCTTGATCTTCAGTTAAGTAAAAGCAAATTGACGCTAGAGATTTTAGAAATGATAGAAAAAGAACCAGGTTTATGGAATAGCATAATAACAAAACATTTTAAGGTAGATCACAAAACTATTCAATATCATGTCAATAAGTTAAAGGATCTCAATCTAATCAATTTCAAGAGTGATGGGAGAAAGAAAAAAATCTTCCCTAATCTTGAGTCTGATTATTTTAATCACAATAAAGATTAATTATTGCACAGCTTTCTTAAGCCACTCCTTTTTAGGATTAATAACTCATTATAATTATGTTTAAAAGAGATCTAGATTTTGTAATTTTAATTAGAAATAATAATCCTTGTTGATTTATTTTATGATTAACCCAGAAGAATTTTTGGTGTTTTTAAAAGAAAGAAGGAGCATCAGGTCGTATCTCGATAAACCGATACCCGAAAAGGAAATTGAAATGATTTTAGAAGCGGGAAGATGGACTCCAAGTGCTTCTAATAAGCAACCCTGGGAATTTTTAGTTATTAGAGATAAGGAACTGTTAAGAAGTATTTCAAAAAAAGCTTTTTATGGACTGCATATAAAGAGAGCTCCTCTAGCAATCGCGATTGTAGGTAAAATTAAAGAAAATCCTTACTATTACATTCAAGATACATCATTTGTATCAATGAGCATGATGTTAATGGCATGGTCGCTAGGAATAGGTACTTGTTGGATTGGGGCTTTAGAGCGCGATGTTGTGAAGGAGATGCTAGGATTAGATGAATCTGATTATCTGTTGACTATCTTACCTATGGGATATATAAAGGGGGCCATTCCACAACCTCCCATGAGAAAAAGTTTATCCCAAATAACTAGAGAAATTTAAAACTCCTAAATTTCTGTATCAGCAAATTTGAGTAATTATCTCTCTCTAAATAACCTACTAAATCTCGAATCCAAATGGATTTTAGGAAAGAATTATAGCAATAATCTTTAAATTTTGCGAATATTCTTAATTATTAATTGGAAAATTAAGTAAACTTATTAATAAAAAGTTAGGAGGATAAATAAATTGAAAACTTTTGAAGATTATTATAATAGACTCTTAAAAATGAAGCCAAATATCTATATTGGTGAAGAATTAGTTGGTCGAGACGACCCCCGATTACGAGGGGGAATGAATATTGTAAAAGTTACATTTGATTGTGCCCATAGCGAAGAATTCGAAGATTTGTGCGTAGTAAATTCTCATTTAACTGGAAAGAAGATCAATCGATTTACTCACATACACCAAAGCGAAGATGATCTTTTAAAAAAGCAATTAATGACTCGATTACTCTGTCATCGAGTCGGTGGGTGTATACAACGTTGTATGGGTTGTGACGCGTTGAACGCCCTTTCTGTTATTACTTACGAGTTAGACCAAGCTTTAGGAACCGATCATTACGAGCGATTTAAGAAATTTTTAGAGTATTTTCAAGAGAATGATTTAGTAGGAAGCGCAGCTCAGACAGATCCTAAGGGAGATCGCTTGAAGCGACCTCACGAGCAAGTAGATCCAGATCAATACTTAAGAGTGATTGAAACGAGAGAAGATGGCATCGTTGTTAGGGGATGTAAAATAAACATCACTAACACACCATATGCAGATGAGATGATTGTGGTTCCCTGTAGGTATATGGGTCCAGAAGATAAAGATTATGCTGTAGCTTTTGCTTTACCTGCTGATTGGGATGGTGTTAAATTGTTAACTCGCCCAGCTAGTTTTAGGTCTGGGGAACATTTAGATTCCCCTGCTGCTAAATTTGGAGACGCAGAGACATTTATAATATTTGATGACGTTTTTGTTCCCAACGAGAGAGTATTTTTAAATGGTCATGGAGATCCTAGACAGACAGCATATGCAGGCTTTTTAGCGTTAATGTTTGCTCATTACCATCGCCATAGTTACACTGGTTGTAAGCCGGCTGTAACAGAAGTGATAGCTAGCGCCGCAGCATTAGTTGCAGAATATAATGGCATTGAAAAAACATCGCATGTTCAAGATAAACTTTCACATCTCATAGGTACAGCAGAACTGGTATTTGCAGCTGGAGAATCCAGTGCGAAGCACTCCGAAAAAGCGCCTTCAGGGACTCAAGTTCCGGATGAAATATTGACTAATGCTGGAAGAAGACTTGCGGGTGAGATGATATATGAAGAATATAAAATTTTAGCAGACATTTCTGGTGGCTTGATCGCAACTTTACCGTTTGAAGGATCGTTCTTCTCTGAAGATGTAGGACCCCTTGCTATGAAATATATGCAGAGAAATCCAAGAGTCAAACCGGAAAATATTTTACGCTGCTTTAAAGGTATAGAAGCGTTTGCTGTTTCAGAAATTGCAGGGCTTCTTCAAGTTGCAGGTTTACATGGTGGAGGAAGTCCTGCGATGGAAACTATCACGATGATGATGCGCTACGATATTGAAAAATTGAAAAATATATCTAAATATCTCTTTGGGATTAGATCCAGTTTGAAAAGATACGAAAGGCCAACCGTAACTCCACGAAAACAACTCGAGAAGTTCCGAAAAGCAATGAAAGGAAAGAAACTAGAAAAGGACTGTTAATTTATATTTTTTTTATTAATTTTTCATTCTTGATATTTAGCTAAAACTTATAATTCTTAAACTAAAGATATAAAATTTTAATTCGATTTTTAATGAAATAAAATACTCTTAATAAAAAACACATATCTAATCATGTTTAAATTAATAAAAACATTCCAAGCTCACACAAATTATGTATTAGGTCTCGCAATTACTCCAGATGGTTCAATACTATTATCTACGGGCATGGATAACTTAGTGAAATATTGGAAACTACCCTCTTTTGAACTAGTTAAAACTTTAGAAGAACATTCTAAAAGTGTGAATTCGATATCTATCGCGCCCGGGGGTTTAACATTTGCCACTAGTTCCACTGATACAACTGCTAAAATATGGGAATTTGACTCTGGTGATGTTCTGCATACATTAAAAGGGCATAAAAAAACAGTCATAGCTGCAGAGATATCGCCTGACTCTAAGTTTATTGCTACAGGCTCATATGATGGAAAAATTAAGTTATGGGATGCAGCTAATGGAAATGAGCTCTTTACCATCAATGCTTTTGAAAGAAATGTAACTTCAGTAAGGTTTTCACCGGACGGAAAGATTTTGGTAGGAGGAGGTCTTGGAGATTCTTTTCATCTCTGGAAAATCCCCTCAGGGGAACTACTGAAAAGCGTAAGCGAACACAAAATCGTCGTTTCTGGAGCCTGCTATACACCTAATGGAGATTTATTTATATCGATCGGATCTGAATCGTTAAAAATATGGAACCCTAAAAATTGGAAATTGTTGAAAACTGTTCAATTTGCTACTAAGTACCCTCGTCCTCACGTAATTTCACCTGATTCGAAGATTATTGTTATAGGTTTTGATTACAAAGCACAAATCTGGAATATAAATGATGGTGAGCTCCAAGAAACAATTGAAGTAAAACCCAAAGGAGTAGATTCCTTATGTTTCTCTCCAGACGGTAAATCCCTGTTAATGGGAGCTGCTGATAAAAAAATTAGAATCTGGAGTTTATAATTGTTATTGCAGTTAGAGTATGTAGGTTTATTTAACGATTCTATATTATAAGGTTAAATAGCATTAGACCAAGATAGTAATTATGGTGTTGGAAAATTTAGAACCTAAAATTGTATGGAAAATATTTGAAACGATTGCAAATACTCCGAGACCTTCCAAACATGAAGAAAGAATCCGTGAAGTGATAAAAGATTTTATTTTAGAATCTGGTCGATCAAATAAAGTTGATTATCATATTAATCAAGATTCCGTAGGGAATATTTTGATTAGAAAACCCGCCACAATAGGATTAGAATTAGCCCCTTCTTTAATGCTTCAAGCTCATATGGATATGGTATGTGAAACAGATAAACCAGAAGGATTTGATTTTATGAACTCTGGGATTCCCCTTAGAATTCAAGAAAATAAAGAGTGGTTGGATGCTGATGGAACCACACTAGGCGCTGACGATGGCATGGGAATTGCTTTTGCCTTAGCAATTTTAATTGATCCATCAATAGATAAACACGGTTCAATTGAGGTTCTACTTACGGTAAACGAAGAGGATGGGTTTGATGGAGCAACTTTATTAGATCCTTCAGCTCTTGACATAAGGAGTAAATTAATGATCAATTTAGATGGTGGACCTATCGGGGATATCGTAGTTGGTTCTGTTTGCGGAAGAAGAGTGCGATTTTCAAAAAAATTTGATTGGAAAACCTATCTTGAAGGCGATAATTTAGAATTTATTGAACTCACTGTTCAAGGATTGCTGAGTGGGCATTCGGGGGAAGATATCCACCTACCAAGAGCGAATGCTAATAAAATAGTCAGTAGAATTGCTTCAAAATTATCTCAAGAAATGAAATTATATGTCTGCAAATGGAAAGGTGGGACTAAATCAAATGTCATCCCAGCAAAATCTTGTATTAAATTTGGAGTAAAAAAGAAAAATTGCACCAAATTTGAAGAATTGATAGACGAAGAAATCTCTTCAATTTATCAATATTATAAAAAATTCGAACCGAATATCAATATTGAACATAATAAAGCATCTCCTGAAGATTACCTGTCAGTTGAGGATTCAAACATATTGATTTCTACTGCTAATATCATCCCTCATGGAGTACTTAAAATGTCTCACATTTACGAAGGATTTGTAGAAAGTTCAAATAATTTTGCTATTGTTAATACTGAAAATGATAACGAAATTATTTGGCTATATCCCCGTAGCATAATCAGAGGCGAATTGAATTCTTTTTGCGTTTCAATGGAACAATTAGGGCTATTAGGAGATTGGAGAGTGTTTTTAAGACCTGTTTTACCTGAGTGGTTACCGGACCTAAATTCCAACTTTTTAAAATATGTAAAGAAAGAATATGAATTGGTGCTGAAAAAGCCCGTTAAAACAAACATTATTCATGGAGGCTTAGAGACCGGAATGATTAGTACAAGGGTATCTGGCCTTCAAATGGTATCGTTAGGGCCCACAGTAGAAGGTTTACATTCTCCCAGTGAAAAGTTAAAGATTAGCGATGTTGGGACATTGTACGAATTACTTAAAAGAATTGTTGCTCATATCGAAGAATTGAAGAGAGATTAAAATAGATTTTAGATAATACCTATTTTAATTAAAATAGGTTAAAATCTCGCTTAAAGAGCTGATTCTTTGACCGTCCCAGTCTTCCTCGTCGTACCTAACTGAATCTTTTTCAAGAGGAGATCTGATTAAGATAGGGAACATACCTATGTGATGAGCTCCTGATAATTCACGGCTACTACCATCACCGATGTAAAGGCAATTTTTTGGTTTTACTTTTAACTCTGATGAACAAAACTATTTCTCACCACATCTGGATGAAAGAAGCCTTCGGTAAGGACAGAGAGGAAGCTATTCCTGATAATACTTGCTTATACTCTTGGGCATTAAAGCTATCTATGAGAGTTCCAAAGAGATCAAAAATGACTGCTTTAATTTTCGGTAATTGCATCACGCATCTTCAAGCTGTTTAATTTCGTTTAGATAATTCATAGCCTTTTGTTTTTTAGATTCATCTAATTGACATTCTGCAACCTTCCAAAATCTGTATTCATGGTTTAAATAAGCATCACATTTAAATTTAATTTCCTCAGGACAGTCTGTTACTTGCCAACATTGAAAAATTTTGCTAGTGTAATATTTGTGAAATTTTTTTGGTAATTTTTTATAATCAAATTTAGTTTCTCTAAGATACTCATCGAGATCGTTCGAATTGTAAGTGTTCCAAAATAGAACCGTTTTTGATTTATTTTCTTCTTTTTCCAAAAAATCAATCATTGCTGCCATTGTCTTTCCGGTATATGTTGTTTCTAGTAAGAAACCAGATTTTTTCCCTTCTAAATCCTGAATTAAATCTACGGCGTTTTGACCTTTAAGAGTTTTTGTTCCATACCCTGATCCCAGATAACCTTTAATCAGTTGGAAGTCATTCTTTCCAACCTTTACATCTGGTATCGAATCATCTCTTTTTCTTAAAAATTTAATTGATTTATTCGCAGTTTTAATTAATCTTTTCGGATTAACCACTATGTCCATAGAAACTTTCACGGGATATACTTTGATTTTTAATCCTAGAAGCTTGCAACCTGCTGTTAAACCAGCAGCAGTTCCACTAGTTCCCGCGGGAACAAATATAACATCCGGAACAGGTATTGATCCTTCATCCATCTGCTTTTTTAGTTCAAACATAGCGTTGATAAATCCGATGGATCCTAATGGCGTGCCAACTCCTAGAATTGGCGACCCTCCATTAGACATTAAATAATATTTTGGATGAAATAATCGAAACAACAAACTTTTGAAAACTCCAAATTCAAAACTTTTAGCAAAATGTAATTTGGCTCCAAAATAATCGGATAATAGAAGAGTTCTTTGAACGTGCCAAGTGAGTGGTTGAAGTGATAAAAACAATTCACACCTTAATCCAAGCTCTTTCGTTATAATTGCACAAGTTAATCCATGATTCGTGCCAATACCCCCTAAGGTTATAATACCTTTTTTCTTTTTTTTTAAAGCTTCCCCGATAATAAATTCAAATTTTCTAAGTTTATTCCCCCCATATACATTATGAATTTTATCATCCCGCTTGATATATAACGCTCCAGTTTTTAAATTCAAATATTTTTCTAAATCTTTCAAACGATCAACCTTAGACGGGATTCCCGTTAATAGTGATAACCAAGGAACTTTTCCTTCTAAATTAGGATATACATCAAACAAAATTGGCTTTTTCTTTTCCATGATGATTAAAATTTGTTATATAAAAAATTTATTAATTTAATGATTAATGCTAATTTAGAACATAGCCATTTTTCTTTTCTATTATTAGCCTCTCTTTCAGGAACTTTTCTAAGTGTTTTTCAATCATAAGAAGCTCAGCAATAATTTCAAAATCCTTAAACGCGGTATACTTTCGATATATGATATTATGTTCTCTAAGATCATCTAATTCAATTGGCCTACTCCGTTCAGAAAAGAACGCGAGAATTCGTTCGTCCCGTTCTAGCAGGATTGACATGTATTTTTCAATTTCTTCGTTAATTTTTTTCTTTCCTTCAATTATTCCCCTATGCCCGGTAGCGACGATTTTTATATCTAAACTCTTAATCCTAGCTATAGATTCCTCAAACTCAATTAAACTAGCGTCAAGATTTCCATAATACGGATATTTTGAAAGATCGATGTCCCCAAGAAAAGCTATTTTAGAATTCTGTTCATAATATGCACAATGTCCCGCGGTATGTCCAGGAGTAAAAAGTACTTTTAATTTCAACTGATCATTAATATTAAAAATATCATTGTCTTCAATCAATGCGTCTACTTTAATGTTCTGCATCCTTAACAGTTTAATCAAACTATTTAATTCATCTTCAACTGGTGTATTTTTAACATTATAGAGACGTATCATTTCATCGACATTTTCAATAGGTATTCTATCCTTTAAATGACAATAGAACTTGGCATCTTTTAATAAATAATTTCCAGAAATATGATCCTCGTGCCAATGGGTGAATAAAACGTTATTGATAGGGAAGCGCTTTTTTAGGGTCTTTAATCGTTTATGAGAAATCCCCGTATCTATTAAATAATCTCCGATTAACATAGAATGCGAGTAAGGATATCTAGCATGTTGGAATCCTTCTATAAAATAAATACCGTCAAATTCAGATGATAAAGGTATAATAAAATCTTCCATGATAAACTCTCATCAATTTTTAGATTCTTTAAGTTATGTATAGTTTGATCTTAAAACAAGGATACCTTGAGACAATATCCAAGTTGGAATTGCAAAGAATACACACCATTCCGCAGCCATTTTAAATGAGACATGAATTGGTAGCGTATTTATTACGATATACGCTAAAAATATTGATGCTATCATAAATCCAATAATAGATTGTAATTTTGATATACCTGGAGTGAGATACGCAGTGATACCATAAACGATACAACTAAACATTCCTCCATAAAAGAAGAGCCCCGCAGCAACATTGTGTATCCCAAAAATTAACTCCAAAGGAAATATTCCAAGCATCAGAAGCCCAATTCCTAAAATAATACCGCATCCTAGCGATATAACTACCAAAATTTTAAACGCTCCTTTTTTGTGTAAATATCCTGCCAGAAATAAGCTATAAATCCAACTAATAATTCCAGAGTATATCATACCTCCATTAAAAACAACATCGGAACCGTTCGGACCTACACCTAAATGACTCACCCAATGAGTTAAAAAGCTAAATGTAGGATCTGCTAATACATATAATATTATTGCAGTGATAGCTGTTAAAAATCCAATTAAAGCTCCAATTACAACTATGTGATTTATAATTGCATACGTATATAATTTATACTCCTGCTTCATAATTCAAATTCTCAGATAGTATCTTGTACGAAACTAATAATGAAAAAGATAAAAACTCTCTTTCTCTAGAAAATAAGTTAAAAAATATTAATTTTATTCCAATTGGTTTTAAATAACTAAAACAACTCCTTAAATCTAATAAAAGCACTTAGACACGAATTAAACATTTTCTATAAACAATAAATTTGAAGTGATCAAATGAGAGAAGAAGATTTAATGAGATTGTTAGCGGGTATTGGTGGAGTAATCTCATTAATTGAAACTTTACTAGGTTTAAACGAAAGGAATTTTGATACCTCTAAAATGCTGTTAATTGTAATTTCAATCGTTCTCGCTGTAATTGTTATACTTAGTGTCATTAGACCTGGCAATCCTGTACCAATGAATTGGTTACTGTATGTAGGATTAGGTATAGTGATAATAATATTTAGTAGCTTAGCAGGAGGTATACTAATTTTAGTTGCTGGATTTATTGGATATACAGATAAATAAAATAAAGATTACCCGTTAAGGCATCCATTTTTGTTTTAAAATCTTAATAACTTTTAGCAATATAAACCGTACAAGTTGCTGGTTTGTTACAAATTATGCAAGTTGCAAATTCATGTTTTTCCTCGTCAATTCGTTTTCCACGCACGAATCCTCCAATGTCTTTCTCAACTATTTCGGCACAATGTTCGCCATCAAAATCTATTGAACAAAATCCGCAACACACTATTTTTCCGTTATTAATAGCTTCAATTGCGGCGTCTTTTTCATAGGCAACTTCTATTTGTGACTCAAAATCAACCAAACTTTTCTCTTTTATTTCTTTTGTATAATTTTCCGCGAGATTATCGATGAATTCTTTTAATTCGTTTTCTTGAACAAAGAACTTCTGACCATCGTGTCTTTTAACAATCACTACATGGCTTTTTTCAATGTCTTTGGGACCTATTTCAATTCGAAGAGGTACTCCTTTTAACTCCCAATAATAAAATTTATTTCCAGCAGATTCGTCCGAATCATCTAACTTTACGATATACTTATCTTTAAGTTGATTTTCTATCTCTCTTGCTTTCTTTAAAACGAACTCTTCTTTGCCCTTGTAGATTATTGGAATAATAATTATCTGGACGGGAGCAAGATCAAAAGGTAATACCAACCCCTTATCATCCCCAAGATATGCAATCATAGCTCCATAATTTCTACTTTGAGAAGGACCGTAACAAGTCTGATAACCATATTTCTCTTCTCCATCTGTATCTACAAATTTTACGTTAAATGGTTTTGAGAAATTCTGTCCTAACAAATGAGTTGAGGGTAACTGCAGAACTTTTCCAGATCCCATTAACGCATCGGCAGCGTATGTATGAACCGCCCCCGCAAATTTATCCCATTCGGGCCTTTGAAAAAAGATTAAAGGGATACAACACTCATCCTGAAGAATCTGATAAGTGGTTTCCATATCTTCTTTAACCTGTTCCATTGCTCCTTCCATTGTAGCAAAAACATTATGTGATTCGATCCAATGAAATTCTCTACCTCTAAAGAATGGTCTTGTCATTTTTCCCTCATATCTCCAGACTTGGCACGAAAGATATCTTTTAAAAGGTAAATCCTTATAACTTCTCAACCACATTGAATACATTTTATATAACGCAGTTTCGCTAGTTGGTCGTAATGCCAACCTTTCTGCTAACTTGCCAGAACTACCAGCTTCGGTAACCCAAAATACTTCTGGAGCAAAACCCTCAACGTGATCCGCTTCTAACAAGAAATTCGATTCAGGGATGAGAGAAGGCATCGTAAGTGGGAGATGACCTTTTTTCTCTAATAGATCTTCGGTTTTTCTATACATTTTTCTAATTGTGATGGTCGCCCATTCTCGGTAAACTACAAAACCCTTAATGTTATATCTAATATCTGCTAACTCTGCCTTGTTGATTAGCTCCGTATACCACCCAGAAAAATCCTCTTCTTTTGAAACCGTTATTCCGGTTAAGGGAGCTTCCTTTTTCTTTTTAGCCATAAACTATCATTAAAATAAATGCATTAAAAGTTAAATATTTTTTGAGCTCTCATAAGTATGATAGAATAATATGTAATTTTTTACAAAAATTTTGAGGCACTCGTCACATTTGATGACAGTTCAATCCCAAATACATATATTGAGTTTCGATTCAAAGTGGATGGCATTATTTGGACCGATCCTGTCCGTCGTGTTTGGAGGTATAACGTTCCCGGGCCAAGTGCTTTTGGAATACGAATCTCTGTAGCAATGCAACATTATAATTCAACAATGGCTGCTGGTACTCACACGGTGTCAGTAATAGGTAAAGGTGACCATAATGTAGATCTTGTCAACGAATCGACTTTATTTGTACAAACCTTTAATTAATTTTTTTAATTTTACATATTCTTTAAT
>JABXKD010000057.1:14131-24714 GCA_013375475.1 Promethearchaeota archaeon | reverse complement strand
ATCTTAGAATAGGACAAACCTTAAAAATTTTTTCTTTCACTAAGAGAATTGCCAAATTTACGCGCTACTAAGGTTTCCTTACAAGAATAGGTGGTTAATTTTTATCGTGCGCTTCAAGTTTGTATAGCGATTTAAAGGAAAATAATAATCTTTGAATTATCGTCAAAATAAGTAACCCTGTGAAGATTACCGTGAATATTGGGAAAAATAATCTGAAAGGAGCTCCATAAAATAGGTTTGACAAAAAATAAATCCAAAATTCAAATATAAACGCAAACCAAAAAATGATTAACCTTTCTGCTCTTTCCATGAAGCCTACGCCTTTCATATCAATACCTTCGTTTTCAGCTCGAGCTCGAATATAAGAAATCATGATAATTAAAAACAATATTACATATCCAATTACATAATTAAAATATCCGCCCATTACTAACCCTAAAATTATTGCGGCATCAGAAAGGCGATCTAAATTTGAATCTAAAAAAGCTCCTGATATTGAAATATTACCTGTCCTCCGGGCTACTTCTCCGTCGAAAGCATCAAAAGCACCTGCCCAAAACATCACAAATGGGACGATCCACGCTAATGGAAAAGGAAAATGTAACCCCCCCCATGCTAGTAAAACTGCAACTGTTATTGAACAGAAAAAACCACAAAACGACAGAATATTTGGTGTAAATCCATGTTTAATTAATAATTTAACCGGAAGATCAACAAATTTATTTAGAATTCTTCGCTGATTGCTCCGCTTAACATTAGCTTGTTCAGATTTACTCAATATTTCAGCCTAAATAAGTTTTAAGGATATTTAAATTTAAAAGTACTCTAAAATAAAAAATTTATCATATGAATAATTGCAAATTCATTTTAATTAACCGAATCGTAGAGGATGCTAAATAAGAGCGATTTCCAAAGCTCAAGTTGGTCAAATTCAACTTTTTTAATTCTTTATTGTTTAAGAGATCACCACTTTGATCACCTAGAATAAATAGCAAGTCATCCTTTGAATTCAATCCCGAAAAAATATTCCTAAAATCAGTTCCATTCTCATTCAGTACATAAGTCTTATATTTTTTTCCAACAAAATTCCTAATCGCGTCAAATATACTTAAATTCGAATATTCAACTGCGTCCAAAGGAGTTTCAGGATTTTGTTCTCGTTTTTTCGTTTTTTTAATAATTTCTACAAAAAAATCAGTTATAAGAATTTCATTTTTTGGAAAATACTCATCTTTGAACAGATCTGAGTTAAAAATAAATGTTCCATATTTATCTAAAAAAACCCATATTTGAACACCATTTTCAAGCGTAGAGTTAAGTGTAAGAGCGGATAAAACACACCTCGAGATAACATCAAGTCTTCCGGAGGATCCTGGAATATCTTTAATTGTATAATTGCTAATATCAACAGTTGTTGATTTTATGAAAAAGATTAAATTCACGAATTTAAAATAAAACCATTTAATTTAAATGAGTATTAGTAACTTATCAAGAAATAATCTGAAAATTAGATAAAAAAAAGATTGATTTTATTTCTTTTTTCTTTATTGAATTAATCCAGACTGCGTTACTTTCTTTTTCTTCAAACGAGTAATTAAATAAAAAGTACCAGTCAATACCGCTATAGATAGAACAATTCCGATAATCCCCGCAACATAATCGTTGGAAAGCCAACTTAAGAAAGGAATCCAGGGAGAAAATAGATTTTCAAGCCATTCTTCACCAAAATAATCTATTAAAACTCTTTCTAACCCATCAGGATTTTCAGAAAGAAATCCAATTGTAAAACCTACTGCTATAACAAACATCAGAATAACAATTACTATCAAAATAGTGATTAAAGGCCATTTATTCTTTTTTATTATTCCCATTTTTATTTTACCTTCAGCATCGATTCAGTTGTAATAAAATCAGGCTTGGTTTTATAAATATAAAATACAATCAAAGCAGAGATTATTCCTTCACCAATTCCTATTAGGATATGCCAAAAAACCATAGCCGGAACGGCAATTTCAAATGGAATCGTCCCACTTATAGCAATTTCAATGCCACAAATAAAAGAGGCTAAAACAATTGCGATATAAGATCCAATAGCAGTTGCGATAGCAAGTTTATATTCTTTTTTCATTGATGTATGATTCAATAGTCTTACGAATAGCATAACTAAATAGAAACCTACGATACCACCAATTATCCCCATATTGAACGCATTAACTCCTAATACGGTAATGCCCCCATCTCCAAAAAGACTTTGAATAACTAAAATTAAAAATAATACAATAACTGACGCCCAAGGACCAAGGATAATAGCTACCAATGTACCTCCAACCAAATGACCAGAAGTCCCTCCGGGAACAGGATAATTAACGAACTGAAAAGCAAATATAATTGCTGCTAAAACTCCGATGTATGGGATTAATTTTTCAGAATCCTCTTTTTCAAACATTTTACCCATTCTAAAATATCCAAAAATCATAATAGCAATAGTTATAATCCACAGCAAGATAATTGTAATAGGATCTAATAGTCCGTCAGGTAAGTGCATTTTTTATCTCTCTATATTTTATTATCGATTAATTTTATTGTAATGAATAATATTCTAGCATAATTTAGTATTATTTATAAACGATATGATAATATTATAAAATAATATGAAGACTCAATTTAGAACCATTTGAGTCTTATAAATCGAAAATAACTATGTTTTATACTATATAATAGAGATTTAAGGAGATAAAATAAATTGGATATAAAATTACCTTTCAAACACGAAGATGAGAAAGGATTTTTAAATAAGATTCATCCTTTAATTCGATTTATCCTCCCTTTTATTTTAGTTATTCCTTTTCTTATAATATATGATGTTTATTTAGTAATTGCGGTTATTTTATTTGTTATCCTTTTTAATTTCGTGTTTCGCTTACATCTAATAAAGATATTATCAAAACTTAAAGCATTAATTCCATTTATACTTCTTATCACAATTTTTATTCCTTTTTATGTTGGAAACACTGTGTTCTTTCAACTGAATATTGGAATTTCACTAAATATATATAAGGAGGGATTAGTTTTCGCATTAAATTTACTTTTTCGAATTTTAGGGGCTGCATTTATATTTTTAACATTTCTAATGTCATTGACTTATTCTGAATTTATTGAAGCGTTAACGAAACTAAGAGTGATTCCATCATTTTTTATTGGAAGTATCGTGATCATGCTTCATTACATCCCTATTCTCGCAAAGTCTAATAAAAAAGTATTGGATGCCCAAGATTTAAGAGGAAAAAACTTTACATCGTATTGGCAAAGGCTTAAAACCCACGCGTTCATAATGGGGAAGAATGTAGTGCATAATATGGAAAGGAGCGAAAAATTATATGAAAGTTTAAAAATGAGGGGTTTTTCTGGAAAAATTACCTTTTCTTCAAAGAAAATCAAATTAGCGGATATTCTAATAGTAGTTATATTTTTATTTATTATTATTTCTCTCATTTATTTTGTACATCTAAAACAGATACATACGGAGGTTTTAAAATTATTTATCTTATAGAAGTAGAGAACTTGAATTTTGATTATAATTCAAATTTTTCTATTGATGATTTATCATTAAAAATTAAAGAAAATTCAATCTATGCTCTAACAGGAAACAATGGGTCGGGAAAAACTACCTTGCTTAGATTATTAGTTGGTTTACTGAAACCTAAAGATGGGGTCATTAAAATATTTGACGAAATCTTAACAAGGGACAGAAATCAATTATGGAAATTACGCCAGAAAATAGGATTTCTCTTTCAAAATCCTGACGATCAATTATTTGCTCCAACTATAAGAGAAGATGTAGGATTTGGAGCAAGGAATCTTAGGCTAGAGGAATCTGAAGTGAACAAGAGAGTTGAATGGGCGCTCAAGGCTGTTAATTTAACGCAATATGGTAAAAATTCTCCATTCGATTTATCTTGGGGACAGAAGAAACGAGCTGCTTTAGCAGGACTATTAGTAATGAAACCTAAACTGTTAATATTAGACGAACCCTTCGCAAATCTTGATTTTAAATCAATATATAACCACTTACAAATTTTTAAAACTCTTAAAAAAGAGCAAAAAATGACAATTTTATTTACTACCCACAATTTTTTCTTTATAGAAAATTGGGCAGATAAAATGCTTGTTTTAAATGATGGAAAGGCTATTTTCGAAGGTATTCCTAAAGAGGGATTAAATAATCCCAAAATCAAGCAATTATTGGGTTCTTATAATGAACTTTTAACTCTTATTGACAAAAAGTAATTGAGTTTACCAGTAAAATAGAATAAATTTTTTAACTTTATTTTATATTATTACTTGGGAAAATGATGATGGAGCATTAGCATATTCGAGGACGCGTATGATAATCGTGATTACGCGCGCAAAGTTATGCAAACATCCTGAATTTATTAATCAACAATTTACTGCATCAAAAATGGGCTCTTAATCTAGCAATTAACGGTTTTACCGTGCGATGAGATTGGAGTCAGACCCAGCATGCAGACATGATTATGCCCCAAAAAGGCATAGAAATTACCGCCTAGCACGAGAGAACTTATTTGATTTATGGTATTACCATTAAGTGATAAATTTGAGTTGGTGCGCAGGCAACAATATATGCTGATTTAATATATAAATAGAATTTCAATTGGAACAGAACGCCATTTATAGAAGGCTAATTGTATCCGAATTAAAAAATTCTTTTAATTCTTTATTCATTTCTCCTTTTTCTTCTTGAAGATATCTATCTAATACAGAAGAAATCCTTTGAGAGTACTTTTTCATTAAAGCTCTAACGAGTCCTATTTGGATGTTTTTATCAGTGGCTATACATAGTACACCCTTTCCAACCTTTAAGGAAAAAATCATCCCTTTAAAATATTCGGTGATTTGCAGATGTATATTCCCATAACCAAGAATGTAACCTTGCTCTTCTCCCGCCGTGAAAACAGCACCTCCAATCGCTCCAATTTTCTCCACAGAGAGGTCATCTTCGTTCTTTAAAATGAATTTCGATTCGCTCATAATGGTTATTCCCGTATCATCTATGATTATAGCATATTTTAAGCCAGGAGTGCTGTTAATAATTTCCTTTAAGAGCTGTTTCAAGATACGTTCGTCCTGAGAATAACTCATTTAATACCACCTTTTTTTTTCATGTGTTTAGAGAATATGTTCAACGCGCCTTATTATTTTAAAAAGAATAGATTTAAAGTAAACTATAGTTCTCTACTTACTTAATATAAAAATAAAATTATATCTTTAAAAACTTAATTCACATGAAATAATTTCATGTTCCTAAACGGATTAAAACAGTTCTTGCGCTCTTATTATAGTTTTTAAGGGTTTTACTCCACTTTTATTATATTTTGATTTTTCTAATAAAATGAACAGTTTAAACCTCTTCCCTTTATCAATATCAAACTTCAACTGAATTAAATTTGGATCATTAATTAGATCTTTATTCTCTTTATTTTTAGAGACCGCCCATAAAGCTAATTTATTCTCATGAATCCAAAGACGCTTTGAGATATTAGAACCAATTGGAAAACCATTTTTATCCGTTATTACCCCCGCAACAAAGTTTGGGAAGTTTTCTTTAATCCGGTGTAAGAAATAATTGACTTCAATTTGATTAATAAGCCTGTTATTTTCTTGTTTCATTCTATCATACCAATAAAAATCAATTGAACTATAAAATAGAATTTAGCAAAAAGTCTTTAAATGGTATATTATCGCGATATTATTTCAACAAAAATAAGAGATTAAAAATGCGGGGATTTTTTTTTTGTGAAATTGATATTTTATTTGGAGATAATCACTTTTTTTGAATTCCCAGATTTAGGTTTTCTATTAATTCTTGAAATCTATTCCTGACTGTAACCTCTGTAACTTGAGAAACTTTGGCAATTATTCTTTGAGTTCTCCTTTCTTCAGCCAAAATAGTTGCGGCGTATATTGCTGCGGCACATACCCCCGTTGGTCCCCTTCCTGAAGCCAAACCCCTTAATTCAGCCATTTTAATAATTTTTTTAGCTAGTTTATGACACTCGGTAGAGAGTTCTAATTCAGATACAAACCGAGTAAGAAAATCCGAAGGTTTTGTAGGATTTAAATGTAATTCTAATTCTTTTGAAATAAATCTATAGGAGCGTCCTATTTCTTTTTTGTTAACTCTTGCTATTTCTGCGATTTCATTTAAAGTACGGGGGATTTTGTACATCCTACATGCGGCGTAAAGACTTGCAGCAGCAACACCTTCAATGCTCCTTCCTCTAATTAAATGCGCTTCGACAGCATCTCTATAGATTTTAGCGGAACATTCGCGAAGATTTTTCTGAAGATCGAGATTTGATGCCATTCGATCTAATTCACTTAATGCAAAGGTTAGGTTTCTTTCGGTGGCATCTGAGACCCTAATCCTACTTTGCCACTTTCTAAGGCGATATATTTGACCTCTGATTTTTGCTGAAATCTCTTTACCAAAGATATCTCTGTTCTTCCAATCTATCATTGTGCTGAGTCCCTTGTCGTGGATCATGTAGGTCATAGGGGCTCCAGTTCTTGTTCTTTTCTTTTTTTGATCGGAATCAAAAGCACGCCATTCTGGGCCTTGATCTATGTGTTTCTCACTATCAACTAGCCCACATTTTTCGCAAACCAATAGACCTCTATTTTCATCAAATAATAT
This sequence comes from Promethearchaeota archaeon, assembly GCA_013375475.1. Taxonomy (GTDB): domain Archaea; phylum Asgardarchaeota; class Lokiarchaeia; order Sigyniarchaeales; family SOKP01; genus SOKP01. The sequence continues at coordinate 17,999 of JABXKD010000057.1, read as the reverse complement.
ATTTTCACCACATTCACTACAATTATCTTGGCTTCGTTCTGCATCATTTTTCACGAAGGCATTACTTTGATTCCAACTTGATATAATCTACACCTTTTTTAAGATTGTTTTTAATGAAATATTCCTTAGATTTTAACGCATTTTAGAATACAGGTTATCGTTTGGATTAAAGGTTTTATTAGAAATAATTTTCATCGAGATGAAGGGTAAAGTTATTGGGCCAAAAATTTCTTTAATGAAACCAATTTCTTCAAACTGTTCTGTAAAAACTGATTTATTGGAAATCTTTTCTAAGGCTTTGTCCCATTTTTTTGCTCTAAAAATATGATGCTTTTTAGATTCCCCGAGATAAAACAGATTTAATTTAATATATTTTTGCAAACAACGACCCTAACTATTATTTAAAACTTAGAATAGAAAATTGGTCACTTATATTTAAATATACCTTTTTTTTAAAAAGAGATAAGAGAAACGAATATTTTGTTATCAGTGAACAATATTCTTCAAGAATTCAAATTTTTATAATCGTCATTAAGTTAATAACTAAATAAAATTTTTTTGTAATTGATATTTTAACAAGCAATCACATGAAGAATTTGAATCGTTTATTATCAGAGAGTTAATATTTTGAGTTAAAACAAATTCTTTGAGAGCGGTTATCATAATTTCGTTGCATTCTCGTTTTAGACAATTGTGAATGCCTCTTTTAGTGCCAGCGCCCGAAGGGGAAGATATTATCCTCACAGATTTTAGTATGTCGTTATTTTTACATGTTTTAAGAAAACATTTAAACAGAGAATAAAACCAAGGAGGTCGATATCTATTTTGATAAAACAAGTATTCTACAAGGGAATTTTTTTGAATATTTAGAGGGTTTATCGAAATAGTGTTAATTTTTAATTCTACTAATTTTTGGATTGAATTAGCGCAATCGTCTATTGCAGTTTGCTCATTTATAAATGGAGGTTTAAATAGTAAATAAGCTCTTATACCTACTTCATTCTTTTTACATAAATGAATTGCGTCCAGAAAATCTTTGAATTTCAACCCTTTATTAATATAATTGTTTCTAATATAGTCATTTACGGTTTCCAGACCAATAGCAACTTCAATATATTTGTTCTTTAAAATACTCTTCATAGTATTAAGCTTCTCATTGGTAATATAATCTACTCGAGATTCTATAACAACTTCTTTAATTTTAGGGACATCTGCTATTTTCTTAAATATATGTTCTCGAACATCAACAGATATTTCGTCATCGTCGAAAAAACTTCCAGAGTTATAGATTTTAATGATAAAATCATCCTCATCTGAAGTAATTTCATTTATTTTTTCTTCAAAAGCATAGTTAAATTGATTAATTATATGAATCTGATCTATTTTTTCAATGGTTGAGTCTTGAATATAACCACACATTGAGCATCCTCCATAATCTCCCAATGCCCAACTACAACCCTTTGTTCTTAATATTATAGCAAATTCCTTCCCTTTCTTACTAAGCAATCGATCTTCTTTTATCCAGAAACTTACTGGTTTATCTAATTCTATTTTATCGAGTTTAAATTTTCTGTTAATTGATAGAATCCTAAACTCTTTGATTTTTTCAACGAGTAATGTATTTCCGTTAATTTTTTTCGTAGACATTAACAATTTTACCTGTTTTTGAATTTTTAATATAGCTTGAACCGACTATCAAGCTTCCTAATCCTATAATTTTCTCTTGATTTTTATCATAAATCAGAGTTAAATCTTTTGGAACGAGATTTGAACTAAATTTAATAATTCCGGGACGAAATAAAGTATTTCCATTAATTTCTTGGCCATCAAATACTATAAAATTCGCTTCCTCTCTTAGGGGTAGTAACCTATTAGCACCATTAAGAGATAATTCAATTTGACCCGTGTTAAAGTTGAATTTTCCTAATTTTTCGCGAGTTTTTTGGTCATTTATATCTATCTGATTACTCCTTTTGTTTCTCCATGTTTTAATCCCATTAATAAAAATTTTATCTCCTGCACTTTGACCAAATTGATAATCAGTTATTTTAATAAATTTACGTGTCCAAGTTTTTAATAAATTTTTATTTTCGGGTATAGCACTATCTAATTCTAAAGAAGTTTTAAGCGATTTTATGTTATTTTCCAAAGATATTAGTGATTCTTTAGTTGTAAGATTACCTTGCGGTTTTGTAAAGTAAAATTTATTGGTCAATTTTAAGCGAGCCTTTTCTATTATTTTTAAGTAACCCTGGTCCTTTAAATGGCATAATATTGGAATTCTATTGTCAAATTTCTTCAATAAAGAAATGAGCATATTTGAAGCGATTTCTATTTCTTCGTTGTCCCAATCTCCTGTTACCGAAATATCGTATGAATTTGCGGGGTATATGTTCTCTAATTGTCTTGGAATAGCGCCTAACGGCGACGTTAATATAATCTCTTGGAAATCAGGAAAATTTGGAAATTTCCTAAAAATTTCTTGAAATTTTCTGTGAGATCTCGACTCAGAGTAAGGTTTTTTTGCCGAACAAGGGATTAAAATTATCAATTTAGTCCAGGATTCTGGTGTAAAATTTTTTACTAATCTCTCCCGAAATTCCTGAAAGTCTGGTCTGTTATATGAAGATGGACCAAAACATTTAATGGATTTACTTACTTGAGTAATTGGTGTTTCAAATCTCAAAACATCAAAATATTGAGTATCGAGTAATTTTAAGGTTGAGATTATATTCATATCATCAAAAGAGGATTTTTCGATAAAGCCCCTAAAATCTTCCATCCTCATGTACAATTTGATTTTATTCATATAAGTGTACGCTGATATGATATTATGAAGCGTTAGTTGTTCTGTTTTTTCAGAAGAATATTTGTTACTTAGAGTATGTTTTAAATTTCTCCTACAAATAGTACATGGACACGGAAGATATTTAATCTTATAAATTGGGAGTAAATATTCAATAGTGTCATAGAAATTTTCAGAGGATAAATATTGTAAATATGAACAATCAATTAAATCGATGCCTAAATAAATCAAAATCGGATAAAATTTCGGAATAATTCTACCTGAAACCATTAATACTAAATTATTATCGAGTTCTTTTTTAATTTTGAATATGACTTTTATAATATTCCTAAAATTACTAAAGTTGTCAAACAAATCAACTAAATTTAATATTCTCACATTTTTATTATTTCTAATTAGAGGGATGTACAGGTCAAATAGCTCATAATAACCATACATCTTAATAGATAATCCAAAATCTAAATTAATGTATTGTAGTAAAATCTGATTTGACTCTTCTATAAAATTACTAATTTCCTCCTCAGCAAATTCTTTATTTATAGCAGTTGTCGGAATATTAAACGGAATAGAAGGAATGATATTGTCTTCTGCAAAGATTTTAATATTAGAAGCTAATTTTTCTTTAAAAGTTTCCATTGAACCATTATGAGTATAGATAAAGCCAGTTTCTTTAAACTTTTCCCGTAAAAATCCGATTTTTAAATAAAAATCTTTTAAAATTACAAATATTTCGTGATCTTCGAACTCCTCAAGAAAACTCACATTATTCATCAAACTCTTTTTCATCGGAACAATAATATTTGGCGTTGAAATGAAACTTTTAGTTTCTTTTGAACATACTATTCTTCCTATTCTTGAGAAACCTACACTTTTTGTAAGTAATTCAAAAAAATAATTCATACTTTTCAATTAAAGATATTATTCTTTTGTAATTAAATTAATTTATTTCACCTTTTTAAAACCAATGCGCTTTCTTACTACGTAAATAATACAACTTAGAGCTTAATTTAGGAAATCAACTCTACTACGGTTCAATTTTATATTCTCCTTGCTTATACATCT
>JABXKD010000057.1:0-14121 GCA_013375475.1 Promethearchaeota archaeon | reverse complement strand
ATGTGCCTCTCTATAATTAGTATTGGGAAAGAAATTATCCCAAGCTTCTTGCATCTTTGGATTTTTATAACCGCCCTTTACATACATAATTTTACACGCTTCTTTTGCTACTGTCATAATATCTGGAATATCCTTTTTTATAGTAAAACCCCTTGATTCCATAAATCCAAAATCAAAAGCATTATTATACGCTGTTAATGAATATTGATTTAATATTTCTTGAATTTCGTCTTTAACATGATCTAACGCAGGTGCATTTACGACATCTTCGAATATCAAATCAGAGTTAAAAAAAATCCATGCGTTTCTATGTATGTCTCCAAAAGGGGATTCTTTTACTAATGAATCAAATAATATTCTAGTTTCTCCGGTTATTAAGTCGAGCTCAACAATACCAATCTCAATAATTAAGCCATTTTCTGGTTTTAAATCGGTCGTCTCGATATCAATTACTGCAATTTTCTCATAAATAGGTTTTTTAATAAAGTCTACAATATCTCGAAATATATAAAACTCCCCGCAATGATGTGATTTTGTTTAATTCAAATGTTATAATATTGATATTATTCTTAATAAAAAAAATGTAATTGAAATGAAATATAAATCATTAGAGAGTGGTTAAAAATGAACGTGAGATTTGAATTGGTATCAAGTTTTTCTAATAAATAACAAAATTTGTGTAAACTTAAGGCAAATTTTGGGATAATCCAGATAGTGAATTAGTTTCTATTATTTTAATACAATTAAATAACAGTCACTGGAATATATCAATGCTTGGTTGTCTATCTCCGAATAAGTTAACTCGGCGCCACTTAAAGGTAACTCCTCTAAAATTAAATTTAAAAATCGCTAGAAACAGACATAGTGAAAAAAAGAGAATACTCAAAAAACCATTAATTAATAATTAATATTGTGTTGGAAAGCTAGTTGGATACCGTTCGTCTAATACGAAGTATGTGTAAGTATCCTCTATTTTATCTGTATCATATAAATTCAGTAATAAATTACCATAATCTTCTATCTTTTTTACCCTCACTATTGCAAGTAAAGCAAATACTTCTCCTGTGCGGTATATTTCTTTTATTTCGGGGTATTTTTGTAAAAAATTATCAGCAAATTTTCCATATTCTATTGGATCTTTTGGTTTTAACATTAATATAAATTTTCCTAAGAAATTAAGGCTTTTGGGATAAAAATTAGCGACATGTCTTAGAATCACATAATTATCTTCTAAAGATTTAATCCTTTTGTATACACCTGATTGGGAGATTTCAAGATTTCGTTCTCTTAGGGAAATCGTGATATCATGTGCAGTTTTATACTTTAGTTGCTGGTTATTTAGTATCTGAAGTATAGCGTAATCAATTTCATCAATTTTCATATCTTTTTTAACTGGTATATTAGCTAAGTTTATTCCATTTATCTTATATATTTTGATTGCCTCAATAATTCTGTACTTTTTAAATCGTGAATAAGTCGAGAGAATAAAATCAAACTTTTGTAATGTCTGATTAAATTCTTCTTTATTGTTAAAAATGCATTTAACTAATAATGAATATTCTCCAAAAATTCCATCTACCATCTTAATTTGAGGGATTTTTTTCAACTCTTCTAAAATCATGTATTCTTGAGGATTAGTTTTTATCAATATAAAGGCATAGTCTTGATTCAAAATATTGGGATTACTTACGATGGAAAAATTTTCGATAACGTGATTCTTCTTTAAATTACTTAATCTACTCTTAATTGTATTCCTAGACACATTTAATTTTTCAGAGATCTCTGAGATCTTGATTTTAGATTCAGAATTTAATAAATTTATTAAATTAGAGCTCAAGTTATCCATAAAAAAACCTCTTCAAATAAATTTGAAGTAAGGTAAATACAAAAAATGTCATTTTTACTAACATATTATGATTATTTTAGGAATGTAACATTTATATATTTTACAAAATTTAGCTTTTCATATAAAAGAAAAACTTTTGGTTATAATATCAACAAAAAATTATAAAATGAGTTATTATGGTTAATTATAAAGTTGCTGATGAAAGTTTAGCAGAACAAGGTAAAGAAGCATTATATATAGCTGAAAATAAAATGCCCGTCATTTCTAAAGTTATTCGAGAACGATTTGAAAGGGAAAAACCCTTAAAAGGCATAACTATCGCTGGATGCCTCCATATAACAAAAGAAACAGGAAATTTAGCTCGAACTTTAAAAGCTGGTGGTGCAGAAGTATATTTATGTGGAAGTAATCCTTTATCGACACAAGATGATGTATCAGCTGCATTGGTTAAGGAAGGAATTAATGTATTTGCATGGCATGGGAATACTGATGAAGAATTTTATTGGTGTATAAGAGAATGTTTAAAGGCTAAGCCTAATATTCTTATAGACGATGGTGCTGATATGATTGTTACAGCTCATAAAGAATTTCCTGAATTGATTCAGAATGGTACTATTATCGCGTGTCAAGAAGAAACAACAACAGGCGTAAAAAGATTTAAAGCAATGGATAAGCAAGGGGCTTTAAAAGTTCCATTATTTCCCGTCAATGATGCGCGTTGCAAAAATCAATTTGATAATGAATTAGGGACTGGACAAGGAATTGTTGCTGCAATATATGGAATGCATGTCTTATTTGCTGGGAAAAACGTGATCATAGCAGGATTCGGACATTGTTCCTCTGGAATGGCTTTAAGAGCGAGAGGATTAGGTGCTAATGTTACTGTAACGGAAGTCGATCCAATAAAAGCACTCCAAGCTAAATTTAGTGGGTACAACGTAATGCCGATAGCAGAAGCTCTTCCTAATGCTGACATTGTTCTGACTGCTACTGGATGTAAGCATGTCATTCTCCCTACCAAGGAAATGTTTGGACTACTAAAGGATGGTGTTATTTTAGGAAATTTAGGTCATTTCGATATTGAAGTCCCAACCAAGGAGCTTTACGAGTATGCTAAGGAAATAAACCCAGTTCGTAGAGATGTTGAAGAATTAATTTTTCCCGATGGTAAAAAGATTTATCTTCTAGCTAAAGGAAGGTTAGCTAATTTAGTACTTTCTGAAGGGCATCCTAGCGAAGTCATGGACATGTCATTTGGTCTTCAAGCTCTAATGTCTGAATATATCGTTAAAAATAGCAAAAACTTAAAACCAGGAATGGTTGATGTACCATCTGATATTGACGATAGAGTAGGCATTTTAAAACTTCAATCAATGGGTATTGAGATTGATAAACTAACCGATGAGCAATATAAGTACATCCACGGCTACGAAGAAGGAACTTAATCTATTTTTATTTAGTTTTTTTATTATTATTACTTTTTTTCAAATATCTTATATAATTCCCTTAATTTGGCTAAGTACATAAATTTAAATTAAGTTTTGTTAAATTACTTCAATAACAAATAATAAAATCTAGTAAAAAAATAATTTAGTGTTATAAATGAAAGAAAATATAGATTTAGATTTAGAAGAATTACTAGAATTGATGAGATATTCTTTTCTCAGGTTGGATGGTGCGTGGTTCATGGCTTCGGTAGAAAAACTTGGTCTGGAAACTGCGACAGAATTAGATGTAAAAGCATGGGAGATGTTTTCTGAAAGGTTGGGAAAGAAAATCGCTTCAATAACGAGTTTGAAAGGTGACTTCTCTAAAGCAATACCAAAACTAATGAAGATCCAACATACACTTATGAATATGAATTCAGAAATAGAAGTTATTAATGAGAACAAAATGATTCATAGAGTTTTAGAATGTGAAGTTTGGAGAATGGTTCAGAAAGTATGGCCTCAGGACGCAATTCCTTGTCATAAGGTTACACTAGCAAGTATTAGAGGCTTACTAAAGGGCGCTTTTCCAGAAAATGACTTTATTTTAGAACATAAGAAGAAAATCCCTTTGGGAGATCCTTGTTGTGAGGTTGAAATTACCGTAAAGAATTCCTAATAATCTCTTATTTTTCAAGATTCTTCTTTACAATTTCTAATTGTTTTTCTAATGTTTTCTTTTCTTCTTCCAAATCTTCCTTACGCTTCTTCTTCTCTTCTTCTCGCTTTTTTAAAGTATCCTCGCTAGGTTTTTCCAAATAATTAGTATTTTCTTGGGCATCTTTCAGTTCCTTCATAATTGAACGTCTGAGATTTTGATTATTAAATCTTGGATCCATTGGTATGGAAAATATTGATTTATCTATTTCCGCAATTCTATGTCTTATAGCTGTCCGAATAAATTCGGATTTGTTTTGAAAGGCTAACCCCGCGTATCTATTTAATTTTTTAAAAAATCGTTCAGTAACTAAAACTTTAATCAATTTATTTCTTTTGTCTTCTTCTTTCTTTTTTGCCATATTTTTTATCATTTTTTATTCCTTATTTTTTTTTTTAAATTTATGATCCTTTTATGATCTCTTTATGGCCATATAATGGCATATATATAAAAAGAATTTTTATATTTAAATGCATCTATTTTCGACTTAGAAATTGAATTTCAACTTAGTTGTTGAAAACTTGAAAAATCATAGTTAAATCTTAATAGAAGGAGTTAGAAATTATTAATTATTCCGGGGAATTTTGCCCTACACTATCTTAATTATTGCTAGGATATTCTATATCCTATTTTATCCTTTCCTTGGTAAAGAACTAAATCGGATAGAATGTAATATAACTACATCCATGGCTATGAGAAGGAACTCAAATTTTTATTTTTATTTTTTTTCCCTATATTTTAGGGTTTAAAATATCAACTGGATAAATATTGACTCCATAAATTTCATTAGCAAGAGTTCTCAAACCATTTAATCCGATAGGTTCTTCTTTAAGTCTGTTAGACTCCCATATCTTTGTATTTTTAAATTCATTCTTAATCTCTAATAAGTATCGCTGCTGAATCGAGGAAATTTGACTGCAAAAATCGCACTTTTTCGCGTGCTTCTTGGGAATTATCATATTAATGTGAACGGCATCGAGGTTAATATATTTATTAGTCAAATCTCTTGCTCGTTTGACTTCTTCAAAACTTGGTTTCTCAGCAATTGAAACCAATCTTAATGATCCTACACTATGGATCAAATCAGTGATTCTTTCCCCTCGCTTTTCAAGATCAACTATCATGTTAAAAATCTCATTTCCTAGTTCCTTCCTTTTTTCATATTCGCCATCAAAGGGATTAAAAATCTGTTTAAACATCTTTGAAAAATTACGCATCGCACTTTTAATAGAGTTATAGAAATTTAACGAATATTTTAGGACTACTTTGACCTGATCCTCAGGGATTTCAAAAAGAGTAATCATATTAGCAGTTGGAGGAAAATCAGCTACAATGATATCAAATTGTATCTCTTTAGAATCTTTATCTTCTGCGTCTAAAATTTTTTGAAAAAACATGGCATTTTTTAAAGCTAAGGGTATTGAATCTGAAGTAAAGGAAGTATCAATGAATTCTTCAATTTGTGGGATTCTACCCACTAAAGGCATCTGTTTCGTGAGAGTTTTCATCTTATAAATTAAATCCTTAGTGTAAATTTCTGCATATTCATTTGCATCTGGTTCGATCGCCCACAAATTACTCGTTATTGAAGTAATCGTGTTTCCTATATCCTTTGATAGGAGATCTGATAAATTATGTGCCATGTCAAAAGAAATAAGGAGAATTTTCTTATCTGGTAATAGATCTGATAATAATACTGCCGTAGCTGCACTTATGGATGATTTACCTACTCCTCCTTTCCCCCCTAAAACTATTATCTTTTCAATCAAACTTAACACTGAGTACCTTTAAAATCAGAACTAATATCATAACTATTAATAATAATTATATAAAGTAAATTCAAGAATTTTAATAATTCGACATTAATTTACTTAATATTTTTTGGAAAAAAAACTAACCTTCCCGAAATAGAAGGTTGCTCAGATTTCTCATTTTCTTCGAAATAAAAATAAAATCTACCAATATTAGTATTGATTCTACACTTGAATTTTCTTTTTGTGTTTGTTGAAAGTCTTTTCAATAATTTATTGTTCCAATAAATACTCATGCATACATAATTGTATTTTAACTTAAAAAAATCCCATTTCATGGAGATATTATAACCATAAAGGTCAATTCTAATTGCATCCCTTAAATTAGCAAAAGATAAATTTAATAAATAATTTTTTTAAAATAATCATCAAATAAATGTTGATTATTTATAGATTTACTAATCAAATTTACACTTCATATTAATATATTAAAAATTTTAATCGAATAAGTAAGATTTTCAAAATTAATCATCAATTAAATGAAATAATAAAAAAAATTAATCAATCATTAAAAAAAATAAATCAAATTATTAAACTAAAATAATTATCCAAACTTATAACGAAATACTGGAAGTAGATTCATAAATCAAGCTTAATAAAGATAAATAAAATTATCTCAAAAGATAAAACTTTCAAAATATTAATTAGAAATAAGCAATTTGACATTAAATACTATCTAACAATTAGATTTTACTTCTTTTTATAAGTTTATAATTAATTTTGGATTTATTGATAAATACAAAGAGTAAATTGAAAAAGGGAGTGATTAAAATTACCACAAATAATGTAGATTTTACTACTAAATATGTTATCGAAGTAAAATTTAAAATAAAAGGCGTCGTCGAGAAATCAGACATAGTTGGAGCAGTTTTTGGACAAACAGAGGGGCTTCTCTTAGATTTAGATTTAAGGGATCTTCAAAAATCTGGAAGAATCGGTCGAATTGAGGTTGATAATGAATCCAAGGAAGGAGTTTCCGAAGGAATCATTAAGATCCCTTCTAGCTTAACTCGTAGAGAGACTGCTCTGTTGGCTGCAACTGTTGAAACTGTTTCTCGCGTGGGTCCGTGTGAGGCTGAAATCAAATTATTGGATATTCGAGATGTTAGACAAACTAAACGTAAAAAAATAATTGAGCGCGCCGCGGAATTATTAAAAAATTGGGATCAGAATTCTTTAGAACCTAGTGAAATAGAAGAACAAATGGATACAGACATCAAACTTGGAGAAATAACTTCTTGGGGCCCAGAAAACTTACCTGCAGGTCCGGAGGTTGAATCTAGCTCCGAATTAATAATTGTTGAAGGTCGAGCGGATGTTCTAAATTTGTTACGAATAGGAGTTAAAAACACTGTAGCAGTTCAGGGCACTCAAGTACCAAAATCAGTTATCCAATTAATAAAAAAAAAAAAATCAGTTATAGCCTTTTTAGACGGAGATAGAGGAGGTACGATTATTTTGAACGAGTTAATACAGGTAGCAAAACTCGATTACATCGCTCGAGCACCTGAAGGTTCAGAAGTGGAAGAACTTACTCGAAAGCAGTTGATTAAAGCTCTCCAAAATAAAAAACCTGCAAGAGCCAAACACAGTCCTATTACTAAGGTTAAAAAAGCAGTTTCGGGCAAAGATGACTTATTCCAAAAACTTATGAAGAGGTTAAAAGTCAAAAATCAATCTACAATAAAGGAAAGCCTTGAAAAAATAGAACCCGGGCATAGTATAGGATTTAATAAGAGTTTAGAGAAACTATTCGAAATCCCCGTTGGAGAAATCTTTGAAAAAATTAAAGAATACAAGGATACACAGTTTCTCATAATCGATGGAATTTTGACCAAACGATTAATTACCCTTTTAATGCCAATGAAAATCAAATTTATAGCTTGTAAAAACAAGGAAGAAGAACTTAGAGTTCCGTCAGAGATCACAACTTTTTTCTTCTAAAGTGGATGCTTTTTTAAACAAATTTTTTATCTACTTTTTTTTTTGTTTCTTTTGTACAATTAACGCTAATCGGTAGACCCATCGTAATCGAATTTGTAATAATACAATGTTCCAAAAATTCTTTCATACATTTATCAATCTCCTTATCAGAACTATCATTCTTCGGTATAAAATTCAAATCGACATTTACATTTACTAACCTTAGATGCATTTTCGGACCTGTATGAGATAACTCTCCATCTACTATTACATTAAGTGATTCAAGCTCTATTTTTTTCTTCTGTAGACAGAATAGGAAAGTTGTACCTAAACAACCTCCAATTCCAATTAATAAATACTCCACTGCACTTGGACCGAGATCTGTCCCGTGAAATGAAACAGGTTCGTCGACATTCAAATCTCTAAAGTTTCTTGCAGAAGCTTTAAAATGAAGATTTTTAGTGTAATCTAATAAAACTTTCATTACAAACCAACGATAAGACCAATTTGTCTTTTTAATAAAAACAAAACAAAATTAAGAGCTCTAACGAATTCCCAGAAAATCATTAACTAGAGTCCAAATTAACTGTATAACATAGGATAAAACTCCCAATACTAAAATTCCAATTGCGCATATCTTGAATACTAGTAAATAATCTTTTCTTCCTGGTTTATTCGCTATTTTCATTATTCTTCTGGCATTTTGAAAAAAGACACCCATACGCTCGTAAAAGGATAATTTCTTACCTTTATCGTATTTTGTATATTTATCATATCCGGGGTAATTATCTGACACAATTAAATTAAAAATAAATATTTAAAAAATTTAACTGTTCAATGGAATTTTTTTTCTCTATTCTTCTCTAAGGTCAAGAATGTTTGATATGAATAACTCTCTGTTGAACGGTTCTATATCGTCGTAGCCTTGTCCTATTCCTACAAAAAGAATTGGTTTTTTAGTTTCGTAAGATATTGATAATGCAGCCCCTCCCTTGGCATCAGCATCAAATTTGGTAAGGATATTTGCGTCGATTCCAATTTCATTATTGAACTCCTTAGCTTGTGTCAAAGCATCGTTTCCTGCTAAACTATCCCCAACGAACAATGTTAAATCAGGTTCAGCCACCCTTACAATCTTTTGCATTTCTCTCATCAAATTTTTATTACTTACTTGTCTCCCAGCTGTATCCACCAATACGACATTAATATTTTTTGCTTTTGCATGTTGCACAGCATCGTAGGCAACACTCGCGGGATCTGATTTATATTCGTGCTTGATAACTTTAATTCCAACGTTTTGCATGTGATATGATAGCTGTTCGATTGCTGCAGCTCGAAATGTATCTGCAGCCGCAGCTACAGAAGAAATATTATTCTTTTTTAGATAATGTGCGATTTTAGCAATTGTGGTAGTTTTGCCCGTTCCGTTAACCCCTAGAAAACATATTATATATGGACTATCAGTTTTGTTCTTCTTTCTAATTTCTTCTAATAAATCAATGTTTCTCTCTGGCGTTAAAATTTCCGTAATCACATCTTTTAAAATTCCGAAAAGAAATTTACTTTTTGATGTTAGTCTACTTATCTGTTCACCTTTAAGAGATACTCTGATGTTTTGACACAGAATATCAGCTGTTTCAGCAGCCACATCATTTCCTATCAATAGTAAATTCAATTCATTTAAAGCACCCTCTAGGTTTTCAGAAGATAAAGTTTTTTTAACGAAAACAGAGAATACATTACTTAATTTCTTCATTCATTTAACCACTTAAAGTGAAAATCAATTATATCTTAAAAAAAGTGTTTTAATTATTTTTGAGTCATTCTACTTTGAAGCATTTGATTCATGCTTTGAAGATTTAAATCTAAATTAAAAATTCTCTCTTGGAGAAATTTTAACTGTGTATTATGTTGGTCAATAAGCTTTGAAATGAATTCAATGGCTTCTTCAACGGTTTTTTCGATTATCGTGTCATTTTTTACATATACAAGAACTTTTTTTGTGTCCTTAATTGTTGCTTTAATGCTAGTCAGACCGCCAATTGGGACCAGAATTTCATCATTTTCGTTGACACCTTCTTTAAGATTATCTAAAGTTAGCTTCGTTGTGTATAAATTCCCAAGAGAGGCGTTTATTATTTCAAATTGACCCTGAAACATTTCTCTCTGTTCTTTAATATACCGATATTGGCTTAATTGTTGTTCTAAATCTGGGTTATTTTCCATATTAATCAATATTTGTTGTAAATAGTTTTCTAATTAGATAACTCTCTAATCAAATAATCTTGACTCTCTTCCGGAGTTATTTCTTTTATTTCTTGAATAGTTATTTGCCTTCTAAGAATACCTATGCTTGTAATCTGACTCAACGCTTTTTCTAAAGCATCTTTCTCTTTTAAAGCTCGAACTTCTTTCCGAAATAAATATTTTTTGTACTTCTTTCTATAAGTCCCGATAATCCGATAAATTTTAATCTCTGACATAAGTTTTCAATTCCTGAGAATCCACTTAGTTAAAATTGATAATTATTTTAAAAATATTAAATTTTGCTTTTTTATTGGACAATAATACAACGCTAAAGATATAAACTCTATAACCTCAATACATTAGTTAAACGCATCATCTCAGGACCGGTACAATTATTTCCAAATATGCCGCTCTGATCATTAACCACTACTCCTGAAGAGAGGTACGGAATTCCTCTATTAACTGTTGATACATCAATTTCCTCTACTTTTAAAATATCTGAAATTATCTCAATCTCTTCGTCAGTTGTTAAAGGATGCACTAGACAACCGTTATTGTTTGTAACTGAAATCGATCCCGGAAGATTATGATCTACAAATTTATAGACAACTGTTTCAACTTTTAAAGTATCTTCAATGAAATCTTTATGATCCTTTAAAAAAGAAGATATAATAGCCCCTTTATCGTTACATAATATCAAATTTCCAAAAGCGTTATCCAATGAGTCCAGAACCCTGATTTGATAATCGCTATTTAATTCTTTTGAGTATATTTTTAATTGTTGAAGTTCGTCATCTCTAATTAGATGCGGAACAATCATTCCATATTTATTACTTGCGGTATACACCCCAATTAAATTGGAATTATTAATCGAAATGGGATATAAGGGCTCTTTGAATATACTTTTAATTTTTTCAACAGCTGGTTTAAGTAATACGGATGGATATAAACCAAATGAATTGTTAACTGTTAAGTAAACGCCTACTGAGTTCTTTCCGAATATCTGGTACTTTAAAATCGTCATATAATAAAACTAAGAAAATTATTATATGATGGATAGAGTTCTAAACCATAAATATTTTATTAAAAATGCGTAGGTTAAATGAACCTATTATTAGTTATTACTAATTTCGTTATTAGCACACTTCTATCTAAATTCGTAGTTAACCTTTATTAACAAAGTTAACTCAATTATTATCTATGATAAATTGAATAACTGTTAGATATAGATATAATTACACTTCAGAAGTATTTATGTCTGGAAATCAAAATGATATTTATGAGCTATTAATAGATTGTTGGTCAACAGCTTATTCATTTGCTGCGGGTCACAAAATAAGAGTAGCTATTTCAAGCTCTAATTATCCACGTTTTGCTAAAAATCCTAATACGGGAGCACCACTAGCACGAGATTATTTAAATTTTAACATTGCGAACAATACTCTTCTTATTGGTCCATTATACAATTCAAGCATAATTTTGCCAAGATTAGTAAATATGGACAACACTCATGCATTTTTTTAATCTTTTTTTTATTATTATTTTAACATGTTTAGAAATTCAATTTCATCAATGAAATTTACTCCAAGCTTCCGCGCTTTATTGTAATTTTTAGATTCACCCTTAGCATCATTTGTAACTAAATACCATAAATCAGGAGAAACCTCTTCTCTTATAATGCCCCCTTTCTCAATTACTTTTTTCTTAGCTTCTTCTTTATCCATTGTTTTTAGATCTGATGAAATGTAGAATTTTATTAACGACAAATCTGCCATAGTTTATCACCTTCTAAATATGATTTAGATTGACATAAATTTTTAAGATAAAGTAAAAGGTGTAACTTTTAAAACTAAATGACTAGAGTAATTTTTTAATTTTTAAAATGAAGGTTAATGAGCATATTGATTTATTCTGCTAAATAGCAAACAACAAGGCCATCAATATTCTTCGTCGCCCTTATTTTGATTTTTCTTGGTGGTTTTTGAATTCCACGAGCCCATATTGCTTCATTAACTTCTTGCGAGATAACTAAAGATTCTGGTTTGAAATGTTGCTGCATAAATTCTCTAAGGTATCTAACTCCTTTTTTTGCCCATTTATTACGTGGACCTCGTCTTGCTTTTGCGAGAGGTATTACATATATTCTTTCGTCTATGATTTCTTCTTTGGGGGCTTCTTCCTCTAATTCTTCAAATTCCTCGAGTTCTTCTTCGAAAACTTCGCTAACTTCTTCTTCTTCAGATATTTCATCTAAACTGAATTCTTCAATTTCTTCGATATCTTCTTCTTCAGGGACTTCAGTTTCAACTAGTTCCTC
Source organism: Promethearchaeota archaeon (assembly GCA_013375475.1). Lineage (GTDB taxonomy): Archaea > Asgardarchaeota > Lokiarchaeia > Sigyniarchaeales > SOKP01 > SOKP01. The sequence goes on along the minus strand of JABXKD010000057.1, from coordinate 1,832 downwards.
TTCTAAATCATCCAAGTTTATTTCTTTTGATTTCTTCTTTGCCATATTACATCAGTTTTATAAGTTTAATCTCTCTTTAATCTTGAATTACGCCATTCTCTTCTAGAATTAGGACTGGACTTCACTTTTCCACCAGTTCTCCTTACAACCCAATTAGGGACTGAACGACTTTGTTTCATACTTTTAGCCCTCCTTAATTTTGAGGGTAAATCTTTATTGCGCGCCATTTTAATACACCGAGTTTATTTTTTAATATTAAATTCTTTTTTGCTTCCTGCAGTTATTTTTTCTAAAATCTTTTTAAATTCTTTATCGGGTAACGGAGTAGCTCCTCGTAATCTTCCTGATTGAAACAGTTGTATTAATTGTAGCTCGATTTGTTCTGCGAATTGAGGTTTAACTATTCTTATATTTTCTAATCGCTGTCGTCCTTCCTGGCTTAATATCTGTCTCATTACTTGATATTTTTGGTTGTCATACTCCTTTTGCTGCTGTCCAGCTATTTGTTGTTGGACTGCTTGTTGTTGTAATTGCTCTAGTTTTCTTCTTCTGATGTTTTCTAATTCTTCTTCATCACTCAAAGTTGAAAACCTTAGATATTATAATTTTTAATTTATTTTCTGGTAATATTATATGCGGTTCGCTCTAGCAGACTTGTTCCTTCTGGAGAAACAATTCTACCATCTCTTTCTTGCTTTATAATTAAATTAGCTTTTTCTAACTGTTGTAACGCTACCCGGATAATTTTTCCGCTTCCTTTAGCACTATGATGACGACCCGGTCCATTTTTGTTTTTACCCCCATAATGTTTTCTGAGTTTATTGACTCCTACAGGACCAAATTTCTTTATTTTCCTTAATATTGAAGCGCATCTGACATACCAGAAATTTTCATGATCAATTGGAGCTAATTCCTTAAAAAATGCGGTCTTCCAAAATTGACTCCCTTCAGGTGGCTTAATTTCAGGAAATTCTCTTAATTTTTCTGCAACTGTATTAATGAGCTTCTCGGGTTCAACTATAAATATCGACATAAACAAAATCAATTTTAATATTATATGATACATTTAAAAAGAGTAATTAGATTAAAAATTTTTTGGTAAAAATAGTATTTTGGGGCAATGAGTAATCAAAACGAGTTTAAAAAAGTACAGTTATCTTCACCACACGCTATTTTAGGGAAAAAGGGACTTACAGATGATTTTTTAACTCATGTGCAAAAGTTGCTTAAGAGATATAAAACAATTAAAATAAAAGTACTAAAATCAGTAGCTACAAAATCAAATATCACTAGTTTTGCTGAAAAAATATCTCAAGCAACGAATTCTCATGTTTTAGATGTTAGAGGAAAAATGATCGTAATTTCAGTGTATGAACTAAAAAAATAGAATTAAACTTAAATGAGAAATAATCTAAATGGTAAAAAATAAGCGGAACAATAAAGCAATCATTAAAAGGATAGCAGATACAAGAATGAACTATTTATTTCAAAAAGCACACGATATATTCCCCGACAATAAAGAATTAGGTAATAGATATACTTATTTAGCGAGAAGATATGCCCAAAGAGCTAAAATTCGGACTCCAGAAAATTGGAAGAAGCGGATTTGTCATAACTGTAAAGGATTACTATATCCCGGAATTAACAGTAGAACGAGAATTCATTCAAAAGGAAAGGGGTCTCACGTTTCAACTACTTGTCTCGATTGTAATCACACGACTCGTTATTTTATTAAACTAAAGTAGTTTCTAAAAAAGATATAAGAAAACTTTCTACCATTAAAAATGCCATTAACAGTAATCTTAGCAGAATGTGGGTTAGAACTGATCCCA
>JABXKD010000056.1 GCA_013375475.1 Promethearchaeota archaeon | reverse complement strand
GAGATAGAATGTGTTTAATGCTTTTCTCTCAATTAAACTGGTGGAAAAAATTTTGTTACTTAAATCTTTAGAGGAATTTTTCAGAGTTTCAAGTTTCTCTATAAGTTTTTCTCGATTTTCCTTGGAATTTAGTAAGTTTTCTATTAATTTCCTAGCAAACGATTCTACTGAATAATAGATAATTCTTTGCGTTCCGGGATTTGTGACACCTTCAGTTATCGAATTAAAAAGTATATTCACAATTTTATATTCAATTAAAATTTCTGATATTTCTTTAATGTTTAATTGATCCACTTTAGAGATAAATTTCTCATTCTCTACAACTATTAATAATGCTTTAACGATTCTAGGCCACTTAAACAGCAATTCGACAAATAATCCCTTAATTAACTCTTTTTTTTTGGTTTTTTTAAACTCAAGTAGCTTTGAAGCTATGAATGCTACTATATCTTCTTGCTCTTTAACTATGAAGGAATCAGTAAAATCTATTTGATTGCTTAAGAGCAGCTCCTTACGAAGTTTAGAAATAATTTGAAATACTTCAATTTCATCAATATTCCCAGTTTTATAGCATTTAAACCTGACTGAGGGAATTGATTCATTGTTGTAAAAAAACGAGTTTGTGATATTGTCAAATCCAGTATTTTCCAATAGTTCGATTAAGAGAAACGGGGGAAAACATATTTTATGTTGCAGACCTTTATGAGGAATTCCAAAGAACCATCCTAATATCTCTTTTTTTTGTTCTCCGTCTGCTTCTAAATAATGCTGACAACTTTTCTCGAGATCAGGAGTTTCAAGGATTAATTTCCCATTAGGTTCTAATACTCTAAAAAATTCACTAAGCGCATAAGTAGTTTCGAAAAAACTTAAGTGTTCGATAATATGAATCGCTTTAATTTCATCGCAAGTATTGTCGTTAAATTCAAGCTTAAAAGCTGACATCAGTCTATCAGCCACTAAATCTTCGTACAAATCAATATTACAATAATCGGGATCGTATTTCTTTCCGCAACCAATATTAAGCTTCATTTCTTTTTATCAAAGTCTTTTATTTTTACCGTTGAATATCTTGTTCCGCTAGGGTAAGTGTTGTTTACCGTCGATTTAATAATTAAGATTATAAAATAGCCCGCAATTGAGAAGATTATAATTAAAAATATCAGGAATATGACCCTATTCTTATTATTATCAAAGAATAAAACTTTGCTTACTTCTTTTTTAGACAATCCTAGTTCTTTCCCGATTTTAAGTAATTGTATCAAATCTTTCATTATTTTCTCAATAATCACTCAAACTTTGAAGTTAATTTAATTTTTGTATTTTTACCATCAGTTTAAAATTTCACGACATAATTGTTGAATTTATTTTCTTTCTTTGAAATCTTTTATTCTGACAGTAGAATAAAGAGTTCCTGTTTGGTAGGTATTATTTGATGGAACACGCGGTGAATTCGGTATCGCAGTTAAACTAGCTAATATAATTAAAAAACCTAAAAATAGGATTATTATAATTACGATAATTCCCCCAATATCTTTGCCCTTAAAACTGTTATAGGAAAAAACCGTATCTATATCTTTTTTAGCTAATCCTAATTCTCTTCCTAACTTATAAATATGAAATATTTCTCTTCTCAACTTCTAAACAAACTCTACTTATATGAAATTTACTATTCTATTTTTTTTTAGCTTTGAAATCTTTTGTTTTTACCGTAGAATATAATGCTCCAGCAGGATAGATATTTCTTGAGACTACGATTGCGATAAATATAATGATTATCCCTGAAAAGATAATTGCTATTATCATTAAGATCGTATATAGTATTGGGTTCTTAGAATTGTTAAATAATAATACTTTAGTAATTTCTTTCTTGTTCAATCCTAAATCTTTACCTATTTTAACTAATTGAAAAAGATTGTCTATCACTTTTAAGCTACCTCCATTAACTTTTATTTTCAGATTATTTTAATATTAAGTTATGAAACATATTTCTTATTGATGAAATAGTTGAATCCAATTTTCCTTTCATTGGGAATTGTTTCGATGGAAATATTTTATTTTCTATTGCTCGTAAACAATAAGGCTCATCAAATTTTCTAATCGCATAAGCTGTTCCCAAACATCCTCCCCGACATGATTTTGCTAAATCACAATCTGCGCAATAACCTTTAATTTGAATTTGTTTTAACCTTATATTTTCCAAAATCGTTTTCAAACTCTGCGTTCTAATATTACCTTCGATAAATTTATCTGGGAGAGTTAAACATCCCTTAATGTTTCCATTGCTCTGAATACCTAAAACAGATATTCCTGCTTGACATCCAATCCATGGATCCAACCCTAAATTAGGTACGAACCTTGAAAAATGACCGAAACAGTGAGCACCAATAACTGGCAATCTTTTATACGAATACTTTTTAGCATTTATAGCAATGAATAACCCCACAGTGTAGAACTCTTCCCTAGAAATCGTTAACTCCCTTGGAAAGCGTCCGATAGGAATTGCTATTTGGATTTGCCAAGCAATATTCTGATCTAACAAGATTTTTTTTATCTTATCTAGTTCCTTTAAATTAGCTTTACTTACAGCGGTAATAACGCTGACAGGTAATTTTTCCTCTTTTAATCTGTTAATCGCATTTAGTGTTTTTTCAAATGCTCCAGGAGATCCCCTAAGGTAATCGTGGATTTTCGCCGATCCTCCATCTAAACTAAGTGAGACGCAATCAACTTTTAGAGTTTTTAATTTTTGAATGTTATCATTTAAAGTTAATCCGTTAGTCACAATTGATAATTCTAGTCCATTTTTTTTAATTTCTTGCGCAATTTCATACCAATCGTCTCTAATTAATGGTTCTCCTCCCATCAAAGCAACTCCTTTAAAACCGCAATCACGGATTTCCCTAACTAAATTTAACGCTTCCACGGTATTCAGTTCATCTTGCCGAATTTTTCCTGCTTTTGATCCGCAATGGATGCAATTACTGTTGCATTTTAGGGTGATTTCCCATACAGCACAAGAAGGTTTAATTCTCTGAGATATTAGAGAAGTAATGCTTGGCATATCATTAATTTGGCTTCAATTTATTAAATGATATATTATTAAGTACATTATTAAATATTCCTATCCAAATTACAATCCTATCTCGTTAAAAGGACATGATCAAAAATTTAATTTTCCCTTAAATTTTCATATTACAATAGGCAAAGATGGTTATTGACACATTCCCCTAGAGACAGAAATATATATAAAGAAACATAGCCTAATTTCTAACTAATAGAAGATTAAATTTTACAATAGTGTGATGGTGAATATAAAATGAAACCAAAAGCAAATTCAAAAATAGGAATCATTTACGTTTTAGGAATCTTTTTCGTTTTTTCACCGTTAATTACTACAAATATCATTTTAAAAACGGAAATTAGCAAGTCCGATTCAGAATACGATAATTATATTAATATAAATTATGAAAATATGAAAACTTCAGCAGTTTCAGGAGAAATTCATATCATCGGCAATTCAGGTTGGACTGATTTTAAAAATGAGGGAAATTGTTCAGGAGAAGGAACTTTTTCCGAACCTTATATTATTCAAGATTTGATGATAACTGCTAAGAATATGAGATACGGCATCTTGATTGAAAATTCCAGTGTATACTTTAGGATTGAAAATTGTACCATCTATGATTTGATAGGTTCCCAAAATACAGGAATCAAATTGATTAATATTACTAATTCCCAATTAATTGATAACAATCTCGATTCAAACTTGTGCGGGATATATTTATTTAATAGTACTTCTACTATTATTTCGGGAAATATCTTAAATGATAATAGTTTTGGTATAGATTTAACAAGTAGCAATAATAATACCCTTTCGGAAAATACTATAAACCTAGGTAGCAATGGGATCGATTTATATAATAGCGATAATAACAACATTTCGGGAAACACCTTTAATTATAACGACTTTCGTGGAATACATTTATTTGATAGCGATAATAACACTATTTCGGGAAATACAGTGTATGGCAACTGGTTTGGGATATGGGCACATGGGAGCGATAACTATATTTCAAGAAATACCTTGAATTCCAATCATCTTGGGATACACTTATATAATTGTAGAAATTTTACCCTAACTGGAAATATAATGAATGAAAGTGGATTAGGAATATCCGGAAATCTAGAGATGTTCACTTCGTTTACCATAGATACTACTAATTTAGTGAATGGAAAACCTATATACTATTATGTCAATGAAATTAATTTAGGACCGGACAATTTCACAAACGCGGGCCAAGTAATTTTAGTAAATTGCAACGAATCGCTAATTTCAAACTTAAACATTTTTAATAGTTATCGAGGGATTTCACTGAATTATTGTAATAATAACAGTATTATGGGAAATACAGCGAACTATAACGCTCACGGGATACATATATCTAATAGTAATTATAACACAATTTCGGGAAACTCTATAAATTTCTGTATTGATGGAATATGTTTATATAGTAGTGGTTATAACATTATATCGGGAAATACTGTAAATAATAGTTCTAATAATGGTTATGGGATAAGTTTATATAGTTCTAATGGCAACACTATTTCAGGAAATTCTGTAAATAATAACGTTTGTGGGATATATTTATTTAATAGCGACTATAATTTTGTATCGAAAAATTCCATATTGGGAAACAATGAATGTATCTTAGAAGATAACTGTGAAGGGAACGAACTTAATGATAATATTTGTCCACATAGTCAGACTGATAATTCTATCCCTGGTTTAAACCTCTTCTTTCTATTGTGCATTGTATCTGTCACTTTAATCATTCTTAGCAAAAAAGTAAAAAAATCTTTTCCACCAAAATACAAGTATCATCTTAAGTAAAAAAATTGATTTCCTTTTCACATTTATAATTTAGATATGGAATTTTTTATACTCTTTTTTTTTCAAGTAGTACATTATCATTTTCTTCTATTCAATCGACCATTCGAGTAATGACATTATTAAGTTTTTGTGAGATAAACCTCCTCGAGTAAGTGTGCCTATGAAATTTTCTCGAGTAAACATATTTTTTAAGACATATCGCAAAAGTCGTTTACCTTGTAGTCCATTTTGTTTAGCTTCAACTTGAAATTTATGAGCTTCCTGATGAAGTGAATTAATCTCATCCATTTTTTCTTTTAGAAACTTTCTACCTTTTAAAATACCCTTCCCAGAAGTAAAGAGAAGCAAATTATTCATTTTGTCTGTGAATTCATATAAATTTTTAATAGATTGATATATCAAGGAGATGTCTTCGGGAATATCTGTATCTCTACCAAATATCATTTGGTATTTTGGCATTACTGCGTCGGTGATAAATGCCCATTGTTGTTTTCGTTCAATCAAACTAATTTGTTCAAGAGCGTGTCCAGGTGTATCTAGTACATCAAAAAGATATTTACCAGATTTAGAATAAATTGAACTTTTTAATAGTTCAGCTTTAAATGGCTGATAATTCTCGCCCCAGGTCATTTGACGATAATCGGGGTAGTCTTTTTCTTTCAATAGTAGTGGAATGGCAAGTTTACTTGCAAAGACGGGAATTTTAAATTCTTCTTGAAGCATACGGCCTCCACCACAATGATCTTCGTGATTATGGGTAATGACACATTTTTCAATCATATCGTCGGAATCAAGAGACTTGACAAAATCTCGAAGATCTTCAACTCCACCTGGAGCACCCGCGTCGATTAAAAGGCCATCAATTAAAAATACTGAAGTCCAAAAGGGTTGTGGCATTAATTTGTTATCTGAGGACCATTTCCACTCTAAAATTTCATTGTTACAGTGATATATCTTTTGAACAACCATATACTCAGCAATTGATAAAATTTAGAATTTCAAATAAATTTTCTTCTTACACATTTTTGTAGAAACCTATTTAAAGTTTTATATCATTAATAATTTCAAATATCAAAATTATTTCGTTGAAATCTAAAATTTAAGTTAAATCTAATTATGAGTTTAGACAGAACATTCAGAATTATTGTAGGAGTATTGCTACTTGTTAGCACCGTTACGATCTTTGCTTTATTATTTCTGGAAATTGATTCATTAGCAGTCCTTTTTAACTTTGGGATAGATATTAGTGCTGGAAATATAGGCGAAGCAATTGCTGGTGCGGTTGCTGGTATAGTTGCAGGACTTATTTTTTTCTTTGCTATGATTTTTATAGGAATACTCAACGCCATAATTTATACAGTTTTCGGGGCATTAACATTGGCTCTTAAAAGAACAAAAGCTATGCCAATCATAGTATCGATATTTTCGGGGCTAGCTCTTTTTATTGGGATTAGAGCTTTGATAGTTCTAACATTAGGAGGGTACACGAGTATAATATTACCCTTTCGTATTACAAGCGATATTATAGTAATAGCATTGTCAATAACTTCACTTGTACTAGTTTTTCGGGATCAAAAACTTCCCCGAGTTGAATAATCTAATAAAATTTTTTTTTTAATTTTAACTTAAAAGAACTGTATAAAAAAATAGAAAAGAAATAAAATCACTTTTAACTATTGCATTTTATTTGTATTATTTACTCTTGAATCCTACATACATTAGGCCCAACCACCCAAAGGTGAACGCAAAACCACCGATAGGAGTTAGAAATTCAATCCATTGCATACCTGTGAAGACAATGATGTATAAGCTCCCACTGAAAAGGATGATGCCAATTAGAAATAACCATCCTGAGATATCAACCATTTTTAATTCAATATTTCTTGCTAATAACGCAACAATAACTAAAGCAATCGCGTGATACATTTGATATCTCACAGCTTTTTGCATGGTTATGAGAGTAGGATTAAGCTGATCTCCACCAATAATGTGAGCCCCATAGGCTCCCGCTAAAACAGCAAAAGCGCCGTTAAAAGCACCTAGAATTAACCATAAATTTTTTCTATCCATTTTTATGACCAAAATTATATTTATAGTACATAAGAATATTTTCTTAGTTTTTAATAACACCTTATTATTTTATAATACCAAATCAGTTTCAAGGACCTTCCTTATAACTTTCTCAAAGACCTCGTAAGGTTGAGCTCCAACTACTATTCTATCACCAATTATGAATGTTGGTACGCCATTTACCCCGTACTTCCTTAATTCTTTAAGTGACTTCTTTAACTCCTCAAAGGGTTCTTCGCTATCAATATATTCAAGAATTTCGCTCCTTTTAAAACCGATCGATTCCGCTATACTCAATAGTAAATCTTGATCGCCAATATCCCGGCCATCTTTCCAGTATGCATCGAACACTAACTTGTGGAAAGCGTCAAATTTTCCCTTTTTCCTCGCAAATTCCGAGAAATATAATGCTAACCGAGAGTTTGGGAGCTTATCGTTAAGGTTTAGACTAACGCCAACATCATCAGCAAGTTTTTGGATGTTTTCTTTCATCATCTCTAAGTATTCTTTAGGAAAAGGTAAATTTGTTAATTCAGTACCTTCTTTTGGCGTCTCGGGATGGATTTCAAAGGGTCGCCATTCAACATCTATATCAAAATTAGCTTTAAGTTGTTCTACGCGAAAAAATCCGATGTAACAAAATGGACATATATAATCAGAAAATACAACGATTTTTAACTTTTTTTGACTCATACTTCACAGTTTAGAAGAGAAATCAAGCTTTTATAATTTATTGAATTAAAAAAAAGGAAATGTATGCAATAAGACTATCGGAAAAAGAATTAGTCACAAATTGACTAACATTTTAAAAAATCACATAAAAGTTTATAAAGCTTTAGTTAATATAATCTTATAACAATGTTCTCAAGTAATACTGCTATAAGAAGATTGGCAAGGATATTGATATCCTTAAGTATTATTATCTTAGCAGTATTAATTATATAAGCGAAACAATTCCGCTTGGCCTCTTTTTGTATTTTTTTCGCGGTTTTGTTCGCTTGAAAAAATATATATTATAAAAAGGTCGTTGTTGGGTTCGTTGCGCTTATAACTTGGGTAGATTGAAAATAAGAAGAAATAGGAACGGAGAAGGTTAAAATGGGAATGAAAAATCAAGTGAAAAATTATTTGCAAACTAACGATCTTGATGTCGGTTTTCAAGATTTAAATGATTTAGTAATAAACAAACAAAATTGTGTTTTTTGTGGGGCTTGTATCTCGCTCTGTCCGCGAATAGGGAGGAACGAAAAGGAACCAAAACTATTAGAATATGATCCGGAATGTTCAACTTGTTTTAGGTATTGTCCAAGAACATACTTTCCTACAGAAATGTTTGAAAAAGAACTATTTAATAGTGATGCTACTAAGAGTTACTCTTTAGGGCATTATCAAAAATTAGTTGCTGCTAGAAGTAGCGATCAAACTGTGTTGAGAAAAGCTCAGAATGGAGGTGTTGTTTCTTCTTTATTAATTCATGCTCTTGATTCAGGCTTAATTGATGGAGTTTTACTTACAGACAAAGATGATAATTGGTATCCAAAACCAGTAATCGCGAGAACTCCTGATGAAATATTAACATGCGTTGGTTCCAAATATACAATTTCACCAACATTAATAACTTATAGTGAGGCTATTAGGGAGTTCAAACTAGAAAAATTAGCTTATGTAGGTGTTCCATGCCAAATCAATGCAGTAAGAAAACTACAATTATCATCCCCCCTCTCGGACGAATATGGAAAGTTTAAATTAATTATAGGGCTTTATTGTTTCTCGAATTATACTTTCGATCTATTGAATATTTTCGTTCAAGGAGAACTTGGAATAACGTTAAGTAATGTAAAGAAATTTGATATTTCAGAAGGAAAGTTTTATGTGTATACAAAGGATGATTCTGTTAAACGAGTTCCAATAAAAATGACGAAACAATATACTTGGAATAGCTGTCAATATTGTAAGGATTTTACTGCTGAATTAGCTGACATATCAGTTGGAAGCGTGGGAGCGATAAATAATGAGTGGAACAGCGTTTTATTGCGTACTGATACTGGAGTAAAAATATTTAATGATGCTATTAAAACTAACAAATTAATTACTTCCGATAAAGTTGATCTTCTTAAAATTGAGAAAAATGCGTTTCGAAAGAAAACGCGAATCACCCAAATTGATGAAAAAACATTGAACACCATGCAATTATTGGATATTCCTGAATTCGAAATTAAAACTTACTTAACCCTAATGTCGTTAGGACGAGCAAATGAATCGTTATTAAGTGAAATTATGAAAGCAGATATAAATTTAGTTATGAGTGCTCTAAAAAGCCTAAAACATCGTGAATGGGTGTTATCTTCTAACGGAATTTACATTTCTGTTGACCCAACTATAGTCATTAATAAAGAAATTAGTAATCTTAGAACAATATACCTGAAAAAAATTGGAAAACTCAATAGCGAAGTTCTCCCAGAATTAGAATCAATATTTGTACGAAATAATATTAATCAAATGCGTCATAGAGAAGAGTTATAACAACTCTAAAATATCTCAAGAAGAACTCTAAAAGAATTTTTCCATAAATAACCAATGAGATAGAAAAAAAGTTGGTACTTCGCTCTCAAGATATCGCTCTCTTTCCTGAAATCCCGCTAATCGATACACTCGGTGAGCAGCAGTCATAAATTCTCCAGTATCTAAGCGAATAGAAGAAAAGCCGAATTCTTTTCCTTTTTCTAATAACAATTCTAAGATTTTTTTTCCATAACCATTTCCCCTATAGTTTGGTTTTATGTACATTCTCTTTATTTCTCCAATACTCTTTTTTAGTGTTCTAAGTGCTCCCATTCCGATTATTGAACTATCTTTTTGTATAATGTAATAAATACCAGTGGGAGGAACATAAGATGATAAATCTTCAATACTGTTTTCAACATATTTACTGACAGTTTTACCCATCAGCAAAACCATATTAATTTCATATCGTTCCTGCATTTCACTAGCAATCCAAGTTAAATAATCTTCGTTTAAGCTAATCAAGTGTTGTTTATGAAGTTCTAAATTTGTAGGGATAAATTCAACCATAATATGCTAAGTTCTCAATAATTTAAAATTTTAAACAATATCAATATTCTGTCAATTGAAAAAATAAAAAAAAAAAAAAAAATTATTGTTCAAATGCTTATTCAAGTCCTATCCTTACAGCTAATTTGACAATAATGAAGATTATTACTGCTATTATTATAAAATTGATAAATGCTGCTATGAAATTTCCGATCCCAAAAACACCAACTTTGATATCTGCTATGTTATTGAATTCAGGTATAAAAATTATGATAATTGGAGTTATAATATCTTGAGCTAAGGAGAGGATTAACGCATTTACAGCAAGACCGATTATAAAAGCAGAGGCAAGACCTAAAATTTTATATTGTTTTATGAAATCCAAAAATTCCTTTGCTAGATTTTTTGGTTTTTCTTTTGGTGGTGGCGTTGGTGGTGTCAGGAGTTCTCGTATTTTTTTTAATTCTTCTAACATTTCTGTATCGGTTGTCAATTAAATTCACTTTATATTTCATTAATTGATTTATTAGAGATTTTATTAAATTATTGTTCAAATTATATTTTATTTGGTCTTACTTAAATTTTTTATTTATAATCTATGAAATAAAATGGACTAACGGTGTTCTCCGTTTTGACTAGATTCAGCTTTAATTCGAACTTTAATTGAACTTCGAATATTAACACTATAAATACCCCTAATGTTATTTATACATAAGGTGATAAATTAGTAGTTCAAAAGTAAACAAACTTTAATCTAATTTAGCATGAATGAAAACGAAAAAGATGCGGATATTCAGAAATCATTCGAGAATTTCGTAGAATTTATAATCAAAATTACTGAAATCTATCGTTATGAAGGAAAAATAAATAAAGCACTCTTAATCTTTAAATCCAATATCCAAGTAATAGATTTTGAGGAAGTCAGAAGAGAGGATAAGGCAAAATTCCTTATCCAGTATGCCAAAATACTCCAGCAGTCAAAATTTATTAGAGAATTCAATTATGATAATGAAATTAAATTATTAACCGAAGCACAAGAATTAGCTAAATCCTCAAACGCTAAGAACCTTATTGCAGATGCTTTGGATTTGATAGGAACTTGTATTTATAGTACAGGAATCCTCGAGGGAGAATATAAGCAAGCAATAGATTTTTTTAATCAAGCTCTAAATTTAAGATTAGAAATTAAAGATAAGCTCGGTTTATGTAAATCTTACTTTAATAGAGGTCTTTTTCACGAAAATTTAAAAGATTCAAGCGAAGAAGATAAGCTTAAATCTTTTGATTATTATCAAAAAGGCTTAAAAATGGCGATTGAAGAAAATTATAAACTGGAACAAGCGTATTTCTATCGACACATTGCGTTTTTTTACCAATATTTCGAGAATGATAATGAAAAAGCATTGCAGAGTCACTTAAAGTCAGCTAAATTAAGGGAAGAGATCGGTTTTAAAATATCCCTTCAATTTGCTTATTTTGCGGTCGCAATGGAATACTTTTTCTTAAACGATTTTAAGAATTCGCTTGAATATTTTAAAAAGGCATATCATTGGGCAATTAGCATGAACAGAGTTGAACAACTAAAAGTAATTATTTTCAGACGCGGTAATCAAATGATAAAAGCAAGAGAAACAGAGAGCGTCATTACTTATTATGAGTTAGTGTTAGAATCTGCTAAAAAGGGAGAAGATTTAGAAGGTGCTAAAGAAATTGAAAAAGAGATTAAGAATTTATCATCTAATTTTAAAAAATAATAAAATATTGATAAATTAAAAGTGTTTAAGATGAATAATGTAAAAATAACCGTAGTAAAACAATTTAGTCCCGAAGATGTCATAGGAAAAGAGTTTATCCGGGCTGATGGAACGCCAATAAAGAAATGTGGAATGACAGAAGGTCTTGAATTCAGCGTTGATGAATCGGGGAGTATGCCAGAAGGATTCTGTCACCATGCATGGTATGGGCTTTACAAAAATATAGCAATTTTACAATGTGGGGGTGGTTTTCCTAACTGGACTGGAGAGGATATGATCTATACCGCTTGTCCAGATGGAATTCGTCCCGTTTGTTTTAAATTAGAACGCGTTTCTGAACGAGGTGATTAAAAAGTGGAAGCTAGAAAATTAGAATTTGAGTCGTTATATTTTGATCTATTTGAATTGGATTCAGGGATATTTGCTGCGATCTCGGCAGAAAAAATACCCTCTTCAAATGCAGGATTTTTTGATCTTGGTAATTATTTAGTTATTTTTGATACGATGATGGATCCCTATGCAACTCGAGACCTAATTAAAGCATCTAAAAAATTTACAAATAAAGAACCTTCTTTTTTAATAAATAGTCACCATCACTTGGACCATCTATTTGGAAATCGCATATTTCCGATGAGTGTACCAATTATTAGCAGTTCAAAGGCATTACTCCAAGCTGAAGATACCCTAAAAACTAGATTTAAAGATTTCAAAGAAAGAGCTCCAGAAGAGCTTAAAAGAACAGAAGAAGAGTTAGAAAAACAAAAGGATCCGAATAAAATTAAAGAATTTCAGAATGATTTAAATACCTGGAATGAAATAAAAGACCCTAATTTCAGTTTAAGACTACCAGATTTTATTATCACCGATTCTTTTACAATAATAGGTACCAGAAACCAAGTTGAAATAGTTTACATAGGAGCAGCGCACACGGAGGGAGATATAATGGCTATTTTTGAAAAAGAAAAAATATGTTTCATGGGAGACATATTATTCGAGAAAACAGATCCCAGTTGGGCTACTTCTACTCAGGGAGTACCAACACCCCCAGATCCAAAGCACCTTCAGGCTACTCTCATAGAATACGCTGAAAAAGACTTTGGTGTATATGTTCCTGGACATGGGAACCTTTGTACAAAAAAGGAACTTCGAGAAAACGCTGAATTCTACAACGAATATTATATAAAAAATAACTAACACATCGAAGGGATTTACTTTTTTTTCTATTCTTTTTTTTTAGTCAAAAATTATTTAATTCCTAATTAATTTCATTTAATTATGAGTAATGATGGATTTAATAAGTTTAAAGGAGATGTTAATACCGAAAGGATCAAATATATTGCTGATCCTCAACTGAGAAATATCGTGAATGTTTCTATTGCCTTAACACGACCTTTATTGGTAAAAGGTGAACCCGGTACAGGAAAAACGTTATTATCTCACGCTATCTCTGAATCTTTGGGAAAAAAATTAATTATTTGGAATGTAAAGAGCACAACGGAAGCAATAGATGGGGCTTACATGTACGATACGGTCCAAAGATTAAACGATAGTCGATTTGGAAGCGAGGATCGCAATGTAGATAATGTGAAAGATTACATCACCCTTGGACCTCTTGGGGAAGCTTTTGACTCTGACGAGCAAGTTGTTCTTCTTATTGACGAAGTAGATAAAGCAGATATCGAATTCCCTAACGACCTTTTACAAGAGTTAGATGTAATGGAATTCTATGTGAAAGAAACAAAAGAGTTTGTTAAGGCAAAACATCGACCCATTGTAATTATCACATCAAATAACGAAAAGGAACTTCCTGATGCGTTTTTAAGAAGGTGTGTGTTTCATTGGATCGAATTTCCATCTAAAGAATTTATGACAGAAATTTGTAACCTTCACTATCCAAATTTGAAGCAAAATCTTTTGGATCAATGCCTAAAACATTTCTACGCTCTTAGGGCGATAACAAAATTAAGAAAAATGCCTTCAACTTCTGAACTTTTGGACTGGATCGGTGTTTTACTGAAAAGTGGGATAACCATTGAAGAATTGAAGAGTGGAATACCGTTTCTCGGCGTTTTACTTAAAAAAGAGAAAGATCTTGAAATAGCAATAGAAAAACTAAAATTTCCAACCTAATTCGTATTTTCTATGTTCTTGAATTTTTTTTTTTTTATCTCAAGGAAATTCTACCAGTAAGTATTACTGAGTTTTTAACTTTACTGGAAGCTCTCAATAAGGGGCTCATAAAGAACATGGTCGAATTCTATTATATTTCTCGCTCAATTCTTTGCAAAAATGAACATCATTTCGACATATATGACATTGCTTTCGCTAATTATTTCAAGGAAGCCTCCATCAAGTTTCCTGAAGAGATTCAACAAGAGATTTGGGATTGGTTAAACAAAAATATAACAGTTCTCCAATTACATGCAGTTCTTGAAGAATTATTTCCAAATATGAGCTTAGAAGAATTAGAAGAAGAATTCAGAAAATTACTTCGAGAGCAGAATGAAGAACAAAATTTCGGGAATCAATGGATAGGTACACAAGGACAATCAAAGTTTGGCAATATGGGTCAAAATTTAGCAGGCATAAGAATTGCAGGTGAATACGGAATGCAAAATGCAGTAAAAATTGCCCAAAAGAGGATGTTCAAAGATTATAGGAAAGATCTAGTCATGAACACGCGGCAAATAAAGATCGCCCTCAAAAGGCTTAGGAAGTTAGATGATATAGGCAAAAAGGACGAATTAGATCTTAAAAAGACAATTGACGAAACGGGTAGAAATGGAGGAGAGATTGAGCTGTTCTTCAGTAAAAGGAAGAAAAACAACATTAAGCTCCTACTTTTGATGGATGTTGGGGGAACAATGGATCCATATATTCATCAAGTAAACCTCTTATTTTCAGCTGCGAATGATATTTCTCATTGGAAAGATTTTAAGTATTATTACTTCCACAATTGTATTTATAATTATCTGTATCACGACGGAAGAAGAAATAAAGAACGAGCAATAGATTTCGATGATTTTCTTAAAAAATACGACAGTTCTTATAGAGTAATAATTGTGGGAGATCAGTGTATGTATCGAAGCGAATTAGTAAATCCTCATGGCGCTATTTACGATGATGCAAGTAACAAAAAGTCAGGAATTTTTTACATAAGTGAAATTGCTGACCATTTTAAAAAGAATGTAATTTGGATGAACCCTGAACCAGTCCAACCTAATTGGATGTCGTGGCCTAAATTAAAAATCTCGAAGATAATCCCAACATTCCATCTCAGTATAAAAGGCATCGAAAAAGCTATGGATTACCTGAGCACGGGTGGAAAAAATCAGGATACAACGGTAGATCAGCTTAAAGATGTTATTTTAGCATTGTATTAGGTAATAATGACTGTTTGTTTTGAGATCAAAACGACTCTGTTAAAGTTAAATATTATAAGTGATAAAAATAAAAGAGCTTTTATATTTATCAAAATATATACGTAATAAAAAGCGATAGGATAGTTCCAGCATGAAAAATCAAAAATTGTTAAAATTTAGTTCCCCCATGGGAAAACAGGAAAAAGATTCTTCTGGTTCTCCAGTTGGGGTCGTTAGAATGAATGTTACCGAATCATATTCTGATGTCTGTGAATTACTTCAAAATTTTATTAATAATTCCGATCAAGAAAGTTGGAATAATATTAAGGCGAAAATCGATTATACATATAAATATCTCGATTACGCGTTATCTCCCTTAGACCAAACCGTTTTTCTCATCCATCAGATAAAGGAAAAGTTAGAAAAAGGTCAAAAACTTTTATTTAAACCTAATCTTGTGGCTCCCGTATGTATAGATCCGGAAACTCATGGTCCAGCTCTCGGTAGTAATGCTTGTACGGATTGGACATTTATTGCTGCCTTAATGAGATGGTTTCATGATAAGGGAGGAATAAGTTATTACGAGATGTCGATAGGCGAGGCTGGAACTACCATGACATCAGCAGCGAGTTTACTTTCAAAAATTAATCCAGAGAAGAAGCAAATTACTCCTGAAGCTGTTCTCGAAGGAAAATGCGGAGATTTTTACGGAGGGTGGGGTTTCTATTTTGTTCGCAAGTACCTTGCCGAATCATTGACGGAAGGTGAAGGCGACAATCCTTTCATGGGTTATGAAGAGAGCATTAATGGTACATATATACCACCCGGACTGGTTTCTGATAAATTAATGGTATATGACCTAAACCGGATATATGACGATCCTAGTAAAGGAAGGGAATGCGAGATACCAGACGGAGTGAATTACAAGTCGATCGTTCTTCATAAAGTTATAACTGGTGGTGATCTCGATGATCCTGAAGATAGGAATGCCTACCCGGGAAGCGTCTTGATTAACGTGCCTAAATTTAAAATTCACGTAATTGCCCTGTTTACGAATGTGATAAAAAATTTGGGCATAGGACTCTATCCTATGCAGTATGCCAGTAAGGGTGATTATAAATGGGAGTACGGTGGACCTCACGATACTACGATCGTTGGCATGAAATCAGGTATTCCCCACCAAGTTTGGGTTCCTGAAATCGATCGTGAAACTTCGCTACCTAAAAAGAACGCTGAAGGTAATTATATTTTAAAAAAAACTGGTGGAATTGTAGCCTCGATGATTGACATTATTAAAGCAGTGGATAATCTTGGTATTTTGATGATTCATATAGTTGACGGTATTGAAGCGATTAATATCATACATGACGGAGCGGGATTAAAAACTCCTGAAGGAATGGTTTTTGCGGGTTTGGATCCCGTTGCTACCGATCTCTTGTGCGCGCGATACATGTTCTCCAATGTCCCGCTCAAAGAGTCTCTTGAAGTTAAACTCGAGGGAGGAACTGCCGGTGGTTTCCCTCAGAAAGTACCTATACCAATAAAGGATGGAAACAACATCATATCTACTATAGGATATGATTGTCCCCTCGCTCGGGATATTACATTTGAGAGCGCAGAAAAGAGAGGTTTAGGGCAAACGAGTTATCATGTTATTGGTTATGATATTTTAACCGATTCACCAATGGTATCATTGAAAGGGCACTTAGGCTCGGTAAAAAACGACACCTTTTCAGATGTAATAACAACAACCCTTTATTATGACATTTTTAAGGTACCTTGGGATCTACAGCGTACTAGCCTCAACTATTTAGCTGCTGTAGATGAATTGGAAGGAACAAAATTAAAAGAAGAAATCCTTCAGTATTATGACGAAAATGATGATGGTGTGATCTCTTATAACGAATTTGGTAAAAGAGGATCAGCGACAGTTAGTATGCATTTTACCGGTGACTTTGTTTCATTAAATGGTAAAGAAGAGCTGGGTTATCTAAAAGGATACTTTAAATTAATGAGTACAATATATAGATACAGAGACAAACAGAATAATCTTGATAATCACGATATAATGGCGGAAAGATATCTTGTTACGGCTTGTAACACTGCTTTTGCAATATCTCAAGCACCCACGGACATTCCTGATCCTTTCGTTCCTGGACTTACGTGCGGTAATGGCAAATGGCCAAGTATTCAATTTGTACGCTTTTTTCAAACCGGTAGTTCGATTTTTGGTCCAACATTTCCAAATTCAATCACTTTTCCAGGTTTTTATAGTAATGCTCTGTTTTACGCTGATCTGACTCAAAATGCAGGTAAATATGCTGGAAAGTTACGCAGTCATCCAGATCTCCAAGCTGTTAGTAGATACATTTCTGATGTAGGACGTAATAAGATTGATCCCCTAGACTTTGTTATATATGTGCCAGCAGGATTTGATACTTTATCTGGGGCAAAAATTCCGAACATTGAAGTTACTGATGCTCCCTCGAAGATATTCACTGCGAGTTTTCAAAATGGTAAAGAGATCTGGTCGTAAACTGTTATTATAGAAGGTATTAATACCCCAAGTAGATTAATGATTTTTCTTTTTATTTAATTTCAAATATTATATTCTTAAAATCTTCATATTTTTTTTAAAGCATAAAGGGGAGATTTATTAGTTTTAGAGTTTCTTTTAGCATTAGGCTACTTTATATTAAAAATAATATCTGTTTATATGATAATTTAAAAAGAGGTGAGGAATCATAAGCGAAAAAGAAGAATTTATCTTATATGTGCAAACTAGCGACGATCCTGAACGTCAATATTCACCACACGTTTTAGCACAGACTGCTAAAGCAATGAATGTTAAAGCACTTATTTATTATTTAGGCCAAGGCTTAAGAATCTTAAAACCTGGTAAAGCAGAGGAAATTAAAGCGGGAAACTTCCCTACACTCAGAAAAATGATTGACAAAACGGTTGCGGAAGGTATCGAAATTTTTGTTTGCGAAGCTTCAAAAAGAATGCTAGGATGGGAAACAGTTGATTTAATACCAGGATTGAAAATAGTTGGAGCGGCAACTTTGAACGATTTAGTGTTAGAAGCCGACGCTACAATGTGGTTTTAGTTTTAACTAAAATTTAGATAATGAAAGAAAGTTAGAAAATGGTTTTAAATGAACTTTCAATTAATTAATCGTTTAAAACCTAAATTATATTCAGTTAGTAAGTAAGTTTAATGCTTCTCCAAAAACCTAATATTATTATATTAATTATTTTCTAGTATACAGAATTGAATGAATAAAACTTAGCTAAATGTTTGTTGAATATTTCTATTATCTTAAAGAAAGATTACCGGTCAGTATTACAGAATATATGGCTCTTGTAGAATCGCTAAATAAAGGGCTCATTCACAACATGGTCGAGTTTTACTACATTTCTCGCTCAATTCTCTGTAAAAACGAGCACCACTTTGATATCTACGATATTGCGTTCGCAAACTTTTTCAAGAATGCTATTATTAAATTTCCTGAAGATATTAAGCAAGAAATTTGGGATTGGTTAAACCAGGACATAACTATTCCGGAGTTGCTCGAAGGATTGAAAATTTTATTATCAGAATATCGGCAGTATTTAAATATTGAGGACCTCCAACAATTCCTAGAAGAATTACTTCAAAGACTCGACGATGGCTTAGAGGGAAATCTATTAATAAACGCACCACAAGAAGTTAAAGATGAAATTTGGGATTGGTTACAAAAAAATATGGACCTATCGCAAGTTGATGCTAATCTTCAAGAAATACTAAGCCAATTTTTTAACCTTGAAGAAATGCAAAAGCAATTCGAAGACCTCATGCAAAGACAAGACGAAGAGCATAACGGGGGAGACCACTGGGTAGGAACCCAAGGAAGCTCTCCGTTTGGAAATTCGGGACAAAATCCGATGGGAATGCGGATAGGTGGGTCTTCAGGGATGCGTATGGCGGTTCAAATTGCCCAGAAAAGAATATTTGCTGACTATAGAAAAGATGTCGTTTTAGACACGCGCCAAATTAAAGTCGCGTTAAAGCGCCTTAAGAAATTAGAGGAAATCGGAAAGCTTGACGAGCTGAATATGGATAAAACCATCGACAAAACAGCCAAAAATGGTGGGGATATCGAAATTATCTTCGAAAAACGCCGCAAAAATAATGTAAAACTCGTTCTTTTAATGGATGTTGGTGGTAGTATGAGCCCTTATGCTCATCTGGTTAATCTTCTTTTTTCAGCAGCGAATAATATGTCGCATTGGAAAAACTTCAAATTTTATTACTTTCACAATTGTATTTACGACAAACTCTATTTTAACGCGCAACGCAATCCAGAAGAAGCGTTAGATTTCGAAGATTTTGCTAAGAAATACGATAGTAAGTATAAAATTGTTGTTGTAGGTGACGCTGCTATGGCTTCATGGGAACTAACTGAGCGCTACGGCTCGATTTATTATTACCATCGAAATGAAATGCCGGGAATTTACTACATTAGAGAAATTGCTAACCATTTTAAAAATAATGTTGTATGGCTAAATCCCGAGTTAATACGACTTGAATGGGTTCCTTGGACCCGAAAAATTATATCGAGCATCATCCCGATGTATAACCTGACTGTAGAGGGGATCGAAGAAGCCATGGACTACTTAAGAACAGGTGGCAAAAATCAATACACTACAGTTCAAATGTTAAAGGGGTTGAATTATTAGCAATTTCATTTCACATAATTAGCTTTCTTTTTAAATCCTATTATAATAATTATCATAGAAAATAAAGTTCCTAATTCTAAGATTAGACCTCCAATTCTCTCACCTTCCAGTGAGGTTGGCCCAATAACATTTGTTAAGATAGGTAAAATGAGGTTAGAAATCAAGTAACAGATAAAACCAATACTTATAATTAAACTGTTTATTTCTGATAAAATTTTTCCTTTGTAAGCCGTTAAAAATACCCAAATAACAAAACTCAGGGAACTCAAAGTCATTAGTGCTCCAACATAGGAGAACATATTTATTTCATTTAAGAAAATGATAATGATAAAGAAAATTGGGAAATAGAGAATGCTAAATAACACAGTTAATTTTTTCGAGAGTTTCTTTCGCTTCAATTCGGGCTTTCGTAAGTTAAGCCTAAATAGGTATAAATAAATTCCACTTAAAAAGAGTGGTAGAATGCTAAGTGTCAGAATAAAATACCTTAATTTAATAATATATAATAATAGATAATAAGAGAACCCGAAATCAGTGTACAAACGATATGTTGTAAATACAAGTAAGTCCATTAACTTAGCGGGAACAAATAAGAAGAAAAATATTCCAAATGTTAAGGGCAGATTGGTGAACCTCCGTGAATTTTTTGAAATCCATAATTTAAACAAAAAGTAGGTTCCGTAAATAGAAACTGAAATTCGAATTAGAATAATTATGGTTATTAGTATAACAAAATTATTTGTAGAGTACATCTCTGAGATTTCAGAATAAAAGGGGACATAGTAGAGTAAAATCACGCTACAATAGAAGAATATTACCACTATCAGTAACAAACTGATAAAGAATATTTCTCTTTTTTTTAGTTTGGTACACTTATTATCAATACTTGAACTGTAGTTATCACTCGCCATATAATTATCTCCTATCCCAATCTATCTTATTTAGTATCTCAATTACTATTACTTTCTTCACGGGAAGATTCTTCATCCCACATGTGTTCGATTTTTTCTAGAAGTTTTTCTTTATTTAATACTTTTTTGTAACTACCATTTTCTTCTAAAATATAAGAATGAGTAGGCAAGCGAAGTTTCTCAATTTTTCTTAACCCAGGATTGTCACGGATGATTTTTTCAGCCTTTCCTTGTATAACATGTAATAAGTATTGAGAAACACTTTTAAATCCTAAATTGGGATTTTGATTTATAAAAGCTTCAAAGAGTATACGCAGTTCGTTTGGTATGTTCAATGTGTAATAATCGTAATCCTTACGGGCTTTTTTAGACATGATTTTAGTTCAAGTTTAGATAATAGGAGTTAGTTACATTTATATACTTTCTTATTAATTAAATAATTAACTAAATTTACCACAAATTTGGGGCAAATATAAACTGATCCAATGTTAGCTCATAAGATTTTATAGCCTTCATAGTCAGTTTGCTAAAGTTTTTTTTTGCCTAAATAAAGTAAAATTAAAATGATTATTAAGAGAGGAACAGAGAAATACATTATTATTGCATCCGTGTTATTAGTAGCATTTGTGAGTTTTACCATTATCTTTGGATCTGAAAATAATACAAATTTATTTCAAAAATCAGAAAATATTGTAAAAGAAAAGGATGCAATTTCACCAGTAATAGAAAATATTAATTTGGAAACGTCAGGTACACCAAATGAAACCGTACGAGATTACGCTTATTACAGAAAAATGGCTCTAAATTCTTTAAACATAACACAGGAAATTTACAATCTCTTGTCCCCTAATGAAACAAAAATTATAGAAAATAATATATATGCCTTATGGGGGTATGAAAATGGAACTCTTACTGAAGAAGAGGCGTTAGCATTAAGTGACCATAATAGTCCTCATATTTTTTTCAGTAATATTATACCTTTTTATCCTTATCCCACATTTGTAACAGCTAATGACGAGGAATTTAAATTTGTGTTCACTGTAGCTGATGACTTATTTGTTGTTGATCGAATACATTACATTGCTACTTACTTAGATCGAAATCATGTGATTGGAGCGTGGGATACTGAGACTAGGAAGGGAATGGACTTAAGCGTTATAGGCGGAAATTATGAAGCTGGAGATATATATTCACATAGTGTAGGTACTGGAAGTTATTGGGTTTGGGATTATTGGTATGTACCAATTACTTGGTTTCATGGTATAGAAGGTAAAACTTATGTACAATTTTTAGCTGAATGTGGAACAAATTTTCTTGATCCCGAAGTTAAAATAGTAATTTTTATGATATGGATTCATGGACTCTCTTAGGAGATTGGACATTACACATTAACGAGTACCATTATAACAAATTAGGATATCCTGAAATTGGACCACCAATAAGTATTGTAGATGATGATGTGACACCTCCAACAATTGATCTTGGATGGGGTGGGAATGAGGATCATGTCGAAACTACTGATGAATTCGCATATATCTATTGGACTTCGATATTAATCACAGACTATGAAAGCAATTTAAAAGAAGTAGTATATTTCGTTGATGATGAAGAAGATTATAGATATAGATATATCGGAGGGTTTCCTCCTACATTTATACATGATATCGATTTTCCAGACGCAATAGGAACACATGCCATTCGCGTCGAAGCAACAAATGCGGATAATGATAGAGCATCAGATTCACAAACTGCGATCAAAACTCAAACTGTTAATATTATAGACGACGATGATGAGCCACCAATAATAGAGATAATTTCAGCACCTACTATCGTTTGGGATAATGAAAGCTCATTTTACATCAATTTTACTATCTCTGATTATTCTGGTATTAATCCCAATACTGTTTCCGTGATGTTAGATAATGAAAATAATTTAGCTGATTTGCTTACTTTAGAAAGGATTGAAGTAGAGGTTACCAAATCTAATTATATATACAACCTTTTTTTTAATGTCGACCATTTAGATATTGGTATTCATAAGTTAAATATCACAGCGTGGGATAAAGATAATGATCGTGGTCGGGTTAATGATGACTTGAATAATACAGAAATATTTGAATTTACAGTTAAAGATGATGATAAAACAAATCCTGTTATCACGGAATTATGGACTACTACACCAATCAATGATTCTATTGAGTTTTTCTATATTTATGTGAATGCTACTGATAAATCTGGAATCGCTTATGCATACGCGGTTTTCGATGGAGATATTTATCCTGGAGTATATATTGATGGGTATTACCAGATTAAGATGATTACACCTGATATATTTGGAGAATACGAGATTCCCGTTGCTGTATATGATACAGATTTTGATAGATCTCTTGACAGAGGATCGACGATGATGAGAATTGCACTTATCTATGAGGACGACGATAAAGATCCCCCCGAAATAACCTATGTTTACACTGGAGATGGCACAGATGAAAATCCTGGAAGGATCATTTTCAGTGCAACTGACGCTTCTGGTATTGTGAGTAGCACGAATCCCATTTTTTATGTATCGAGTAAGTTAGGTACTTATTACTTTAGTTTTACTGCCGTAGATGGAGATCAGGATCGCCCATGGGATGAATTGTCTGCAACTTTAACAATTTCAATAACGATTGTTGACGACGATACTATTGTTCCAGTAATTACCTATGTTTACGATGGAGATGGTACGGATGGAAATCCTGGAACGATTACATTCTTTGCATCTGATGCTTCTGGAATTGCAGGAGAAGCAATTATTACTTATGAAGTGCCAAGCGAGCTTGGACTACACGAATTTACCTTTACCGCAGAAGATGCTGACAACGATAGACTAGATGATTCGTTGTCAACAACATTGACTGTTTCAATTACAATTGTGGACGACGACACAGGACATCCAAATGTTTTCAATCTTATAATCCATGATGATATTTTAAATGTTTTTATCACATTTGACACTTTAGACGACGGCAGCGGTGATGATCAAGGCATTTCAATAATAAAGATACTTATTAATGGAGAATGTGTTTCAATTTATTTTTCTTTAGATATTGAAGTTACATTCGATTTTGTAATCGATAATAATTGGATTATGCAAATCGGCGATCATCAGGTTGTAATTGAGATTTGGGATGCAGATGACGACCGTGATGGTGATATTTTATCAACTATCATTATGGAATCATTTGAAGGTACATTTCTAGAGTTGCGAGACTATGTAGTGTGGGAAATTGATCAATTAATAGAAGAAATACAGAATTCACCTGAAGACGTTTGGGGAGGTCCTGCAGGGAACAGAAAAAATACAATGATAAATAAGTTAACCGTATTGAAAGAAATGATTTTATCAGACACATTCACAGCGGCTTACGAAAAATTACTTCATGACATAAAACCAAAATTAACTGGGCTAAATACAAAAGAGTACGAGGAGGAATGGGGAAACGGAGTGTTTAAAAATCCTTGGGTCGAGGATGAGGAATTCCAAGAGCACTTAAGACTACTTATCAATGAACTCTTGACGAATATACAAATTTTAATAGAAAATTGTTAAAAACTAAATTTTAATACTTTTTTTTCTTATATTTTTTAAAAAATAAATTAGTAAATTTGAGAATATGGATTTCGACTCTTTGGAAATATAGCAAATTATCTTGATAAAAAGGCTTAAAACCTCTTTAAGTCGAAATTTTTAAATCTACTTCTTTAATAATCTGGAGACTAATTTTTATTTAATTTATAAAAATTAACGAGTCCGAAAACTCCTGCAGAGGGTTAGTTCTCTCCCAAGCACAATTTTTTTGAGTTAAAGGCTTAAGATCTTTGGGAAAAAGTTCAATAGGATCAACAAACTCATCTTTGTATTTAAGCTCAGTAGAAATTAAATAACAGAAAAAACTATTATTTATAATAAAATTGTTTATTTCGATCAATAATTCTATCATAAATACCATATTCATTTATTATTTTGACAAAAACTATCGATCCTCCATAATATGAATATCATTCCTGAAGAATATTATTAACGAAAAACATAATCAAAAGTAAGGATT
>JABXKD010000055.1 GCA_013375475.1 Promethearchaeota archaeon | reverse complement strand
AAGCTTAAATTAACAGATTTAATTAGTAGGGAGTAAAAGGTATCACGATCTGCTTGATCATAATTATCCTCACAATAAATATCAATACCTAAAGTAATTCCGAACTCGTATGAATCCGCTTCAAATGCTTTAGTCAGATAAAAAATTAGCGTTGGTTCATCTATCATTGTCATAAGAGTATCATTTAAATAATCAATTACACCTACCGTTTGACGATACTGATCCCCAATTCCCAAATCAACAGTCTGAAAGTATGCTACTTCATAAAGGTTAATGTAGTCTAAATTAGAAAGTTTAATATAAAAACGTGCGTAATCATAATAAGTAGCAAAATAACCAGCACCATCGTAACTCAAATCATCAGATGGAGTTTCAAGATTAGTATCTCCACTTCCATTTACGAGTGCTGATATTGAAGCCGATGTAATAATATAATCTGACATATCAACGGGCATCGTAATATTTCTTCTCCAATGTACGCTTGGGCGATTTCGAGATTGATCTGTATTTTCTTGAAATTCGTGTGACGCTTCACATCCATTTTGATTTATCTCGTGCGTTCCATCTGGTAAAATAAAATATGAATTGTTAAATTCGGTCCAATCTGAAGCTAGCGGTGTACCAGATACGTTCGAAAAGACGCCATATCCTCCCAAAATCTCATAGTTAGCAATTCCTGAGCCTGTGGAAGCATTAATATCCCTTAGATCACCATTACGAGTTGAAAACCAAGTTGGTTCTATCGGATATTCAAAAGTTGGATTTAATAACCAGGGTTCATCCAAGTGTTCTATCGTTTCTGAGGGCCTAATTGTTAAAGTCTGTTCTCGTATTAATCGTTCAGAGGGATTAACAACTGGAAATACCGCAAAAATACTAATCGTCACTGCAAGAATAAATAGTAGAAATTTTTTCTTATTTGTAAACCTCAATCCCAAATTTCATCACTTACTATAATTTTTGAATATCTTAGATATAAATAAGACTAGCTAGACTTATAATTGTTGATGATATAAAAACTAAATTTTAGAATATTCTTTTTTTTTACTCCTTATTGATTAAATTTATTTAATGAAATTACTTAAGACTTTATTATATATATTTCAATTTAATTACTAAAGATATAAAAATATCGAGAGAAACCAAAATGATTCAAGGAATATTAACATTTCAGTTTAAACTTAATCAGAATGAAAAAACTGGCGAAATTAACCCAGAATTTAGTCCAATTCAACTGGTATTTGCAAACAACAAATTCGATGAAAACAATTTTGCCGGTTTGATTATGGAGAACGATATATTTGGAAACTTTTATCAGCATACCGTTGGAATTTTTAGCACGAAATACGGCTTCAATAATTATTATACGGGGCGTTTGAAAGAAACCCCTTATCAAGTGTATTCTTATTTCAAACAGCTTACTGATGGAACTCAGTATCTTACTATATCTTTGTTTGAATTAGATGATGAGATCGAATTATTTGAAGATTTAATCAAAGACATGGCAGGCAGATTAGATACAATTTATGATAAATTAACTAAGGCTGCAAATACTAAACAATTAGACTTAATCTCTAACGTTAATATTCGCCTTAAGAACGAATTAAAATATACGATATTTCAGGTTGAAAGGTTAAGTAAATTAGATAAACTTCAGAAAGTGTCTTTAATCTACAACAGCAATGAGCGGTTAAAAATTTTAGAAATATTAAGGGAACGCCCTGCTGCTAAAAGCGAAATTAAAAGCGTGGTTGAACAAATGAAACCTACTGTCAATATTGATATACTATTAAGGCCATTTTTAGAATTAAATTTAATAAGGCGTGATTGGATAAAAGGCGAGAAAGACAAAAAAACTGGAGTTATAACAAATCAAGGAGAATATATATTTTTGGTTAAAGATATAATTTTTGCGCGAGTTCCTAACGAAAATCTATTAAAACATTTTAAAGAAACAAGTAATGAACTTTTACCTTTATACAGGCAAAAATCTGTAGATTACTTCGCAGAATATGATCCATACGATGAACCCCTCGAAAATACTCAAAGACTGGCTTCAATACTATTAAATCCTGATGTTTATGACTTCTTCGTTCTCATGCGATCTAACCATTATCCTTTAGATAAAATTCCAAAAATCTTTTCGGAATTCGCTGTTACAGAGATTTTACTCGACAATTTAAAGAAATTGAATGTTATCACTGAGATAAAGGACGAAAATAAAAGAAGTTGGATCTGTTTACTGACAGATATTAAACCCTTAACAATTTTTCCTGAGTATCTATTGCCAAAAATTAGAGAAGCTTTTAGAAGAGAGGAAGAAGACGAAAAAGAAGGCAAAATCACATATGAAATTGCTAAAAAAGCGTTAAATCTATTGGAAATATCTTATCCAGAAAAAGTCACATTTTAAATCTTCAATAAAATAGAAAGAGATGAAAAATAAAATGTATTTATTTAAAGAAAAGGATGAAGTAGAAATTCCTTATACGTGCAAATTGTGTTTAAAAGAAGTTCCTTTTAAAATAACTAAAAGCGAATACCAATCAACTAATAAATTTCCGATTACTAAACAATTAACTCATGGAGATCCTCCCCACAAACTCATAGTTCATTTTAATCAATACTTAGAAATCGAAAACTTCGAAGTAGAAGAGATCCTTAAAAAGGAAGATGTTTCGTTCTCAAAAGAACTTACAAAGCAAGTTTTAAGCGAGATAGATCTTACTGACGAAGAGATTGAATTATATTTTCGGGTAACTGGTCGTGAAGCCGTAAGTATTGGCGAGATGGCTATTTTAACCGGGAATTCTAAAGATAAGTGCCAAGAAATTGCTGACAAATTTGTTAAAAAAGGATTATTTAAAGAAATTGTTGGAGCACGACCTCATTATGCTGCCTTACCTCCATACGCAGCCTTAGTTAGTCAACTACAAAAGTTTCATAGATATATTTCTGATATTAAATCTAGTATACCCGCTCAACTATCAAAAACTTTTGCTCAGCTAGAATCCGAGTCGGGAAAGGTAGAAGTTAAACCAAAAGCCGTTCCTACAGAAATGATGAAGGAATTAAAAGACAACATGCTTACGCAAATACGCTCCCAAAAGAAGGAATTCGACGATACCCTAGCAGTGATGGATCAAATACGAGGAATCACCGACGATATTTCGAACCTCGAAGGGTATACTGAATCAGTTATGGGAACTCAAATGGGAGATCTTAAAAAACAGTTTGAAAATATTAACGAAAAGACTTCTAGTATTATTAAGGGTCAAGTCAATGACTTAAAAACCGAATTTGATAATATTAAATCAACTGTATCCTCAAATTTGCAAAAATTACGTTTAGGGGTAATCTCGCAAACCGTAGATCAAGTGATTGATAAAGTAATAAACGCTAAATTAAAAGAAATATCCGATAATATCAACGTACAATTAAGCGTAAGTCAAGTTGCGTTCTCTGACGAGTTAAAAAAAGTGACTCAGGGTGTAGATTCTGAATTAATAACAAAGTTGAAAGATTCTTTAAAGAGCACCATTCAAAATATTGACGGTCTTAGCACAAAGGCACAAGAAGATAAAGAACAAATATATTCTGAGATAACCGAAAACTTTAATAAAGCTGTACAAATGGCAGAAAGTAAAATTGAAGGCATTTCTGGTACTACACTTGAATCGCTGGGCACTTTAAAAGATGTTTTTTCTAACCAAATTGTCGCGACTTTAGATAATACGCTAGATGATATATTAAAGAAACTCGAAACTTCAGAAAAAGTCACGAGCGAGTTCTGGGAACAAGCTAAAACGGGGAGATCAATTACAATGAAAGACATCTGGTTTATAAGATCACCTGAAGCTGCTAAAGCACATATTAACGATGAAATCTCAAAAGCAAAAATGAGAGTTTTACTTGTAGCCCCTCAAATAAACGATGTTGACATTAAAGCCATAATGGATCGCCCTCCAAGAATTAATTTTAGAATAGCAGCTAGTATAGACTTCTCTAATCCTGAACACGTAAGTATTATTGAACAGTTAGATAAAATGGATAATGTAGACTATAGACATCGTGGATTACAAAATCTGTGGGGCGTAAATAGGGATTACGAAGAAGTAATCGTCTGCGTTCTTTCAAAAGCAGAGGTACGTGGTGAATCTATAACAGAAATTGCGGGTATAGGAAGTATCATAGAAGAACACATCAAAATTTTTGTACCAATACTTGAAGAATCTTGGATGGGTGCGAGAAAAGAGGTTATTCATGATGTAAAATCATCAATTATTAAAGAAACACCTGCCCCAAAACCTAAAGAACCTGTTAAATTGAAGCCTGTTGTTGAGATACCAAAAGAGACAGTAACCCCCGGAATTGAAGTGCCCACCCCGAAGACCACACCTACTGCAGGTGGATCTTTGTTAACGAAGCAATTTGACCTAATCTTTGATGGTGTAGATACTTTGATGGGTTTAGAAATCTCTTCTGCCCTAGAGAAGTTTCAAAGTGAATACATTAAAGAACAGGGCTATAATAGCGTATTAAAGAACATGCATAATACAAGTACTTCTTTAAAGAGCAAAACTTACGTCCTAAGTCAACCTGAAAAAGAAGATCTCAAAATGAAAATGAATTTCTGGAAACAAAAATTAAATCTCTAATTTATTTTTAATCTAACTTTTATTTATTTTATTTCTGTTATTATTTAATTGTCAATTTACTAAACAAAATACTTATTATTCTATTTTTTATTATCTTTCTTATGTCAAAGGACTTTATTACTATTGAGAATAAGAAACTTAACGATTATTTATACCACATAGATGCTCGAGCTTACGGAGCACCACGAATGCTTTCTATTTTCGTAGCTAAATTTGACAACTTATCTATATTAATTGATTGTGGGTCGTCGTTAGATACGAAAAAATTGGTGAGGTGCTTGAGCAAGTTGAATATTGATTTATCTTCTTTTAAATATCTCTCTACTACTCACCACCATTTTGATCACAACGGTGGTCTATGGCAACTTTATGATATATTAAAGGAACACAATTCCAAAATAAAGATCCTTACCAACGAAAAGACTAAAGAATTGCTTAACGATTATAAAGATCATTTGGCTCGTGGTAAACGAACTTACGGAAACTTAATAGGAATTATGAAACCTATTGAAGAGAATGCTTTTAAAATTATCGTACCTAGTACCAACTTTAATAGAAACCCCAGTAAACTCGATTTTATAGATAAATTTTCAATCAACGGTTCAGAAGTAAAGTTTGGAATTTTAAAAACTCCCGGACACACTCCTGATCATCAATCTCCTGTATTTGTTAAGGATAATAACCTTGACTTCATCCATCTTGGAGAAAGTCTAGGAACCATCTATCATTCTACAGAATTAGTCACAATGCCTACCTCAATGCCCACTTATTATAATCACGAGCAATATATGAACACTTTACAAAACCTTAAGAATCTTTCTCCATCTAAAGCCGGTTTTGGTCATTTTGGAGTAGTTTGCGGTAAAGAGAATTTCCGAACTCTCCTTTATGAACACGAGTCTTTCATGAAAGAGTTTAGAGCTGCGATTATCAAATTCTATGGTGAAAAACCAGAAACTAGATACGTATTCGAGCAGATCATGCCAATGTTAATTCCCAGAACCGATTTATCTTTTGATAAGGACTCAATTTTCAATGGAATCGCATTAGGCGTAGTGTATGGTATGATGATGGATTTAGGTTATCGCAAAGATTAATTTTTTTTTGTTATTCACAAAATTCTAAATTATTATATTCATACCATCTTATAATGCAAGAGAGAAGTTTCGAACATTTTGACATTTGTATTGTAGGTGCTAGTATTGCAGGAAATTATTTGACTTATTTATTGTCAAAATCAAACCTAAGAATAGCTGTTCTCGAAGACCATAAAAAGATCGGTTTACCATTTCAATGTGCCGGAATTATCTCTCAAAAATTAAGTCAATTAATTGAACTACCTAAAGAGATTGTTCTAAACCGAGTTAGAACAGCTAAAATCGTAAATCCATCTGGTAAGTCCATTAAACTTTTCGGAGATGAGAATCCTTACATTATTGATAGAATTGCTTTAGATCGTTTGCATTACAAAAAAATTAAAGATAATCAAAACATAATGTATTATCTTGGCGAAAGATATAAATCATTTGAATATCGCATCGAAAATGGTAAAAAGTATGTGTTAATTGAAACTTCAGAAAGAAAAATTAAAACTAGGATGCTAATTGGGTGTGATGGACCACTTTCATCAGTAGGAAAGCAATTGAATGTGAAAAATGATGTCCTATATGCCTCCCAAATTAGAACTAAAGCAAATTTTAATGAAGACGAAGCTGCTATGTATTTTGATCCCCAATGGAAGCAGTTATTTGGGTGGATTGTGCCCGAAGGTAATCAGGTTTTTCGTATTGGTATCGCTGCTGCTAAAAATGTTAGGAATTGTTTCAAGCGCTACTTAGAAAAATTAGATATCGATATCGATAACAAAATAGATCAACAAGGAGGGATCATTCCATACGGAATTATGAATCGAGTAGCATTTGATAATATATTATTACTAGGCGACGCTGCTGGGCAGGTAAAAGCTACAACAGGCGGGGGTATTATTATGTTGTTGACGGCTGCGAAGCATGCTTCGAAATGTGTGAATTTATGTTTTAAGGACGGAAATTTTTCAAAGAAGTTCATTAAAAAAAATTATGAAAAGCCTTGTTCGCATACAATCGGCCGAGAATTAAAGCTCCATTACCTTATTCGGCTTGTTTTAGCGAAATTTAAGGACAAAGATTTTGAGGTTTTCTTTAAAATAATTAAAGAAAACAAAATTGAGCGTATAATTTCATTCTACGGAGACATGGATTTTCCAAAAACATTGGTTGCTAAGTTGCTACGGAATCGAACTGTTTTAGGTTTCATATTCAAGTTCCTTGTGAAAAATCCAGTAATAATCTTTAAAATGTTAAAATTACTTTTCTAAACCTAATATCTAGACTTCATATAATTTAGTAGAAATTGTGAAAATAAAATGGAATGTAGAGAAAGAGTTTTAACCGCATTAAATTTAGGAACGCCAGATAGGGTTCCTTGCCACACCATTTTAATTGACGCTAATAATGTAGATATAATACTAGGAAAACCTCAAATATCTGATTTCGACACCGTAGAGCAAATGAAAAAGGATAATCCCGAAGGTTGGCGAGAGGAATTAAGTAATTTACTCGATGCTGTAGAGACCTCTGTTTTCTCCCGATGTGTAGAAGCTGCCGCCGCTATAGGATTAGACACGATGCAGGTTGGAATCGTACCACTAGAAGTTGTGGATCTTCCTGATGATGATCGCCTTCTGATGAGTGATATCTTCGGAAGGATTTGGGAAATTCGCGATAATGAGGGAAATTTTAATCCGTATTACTTATACGGTACAATGAATAGTCCAGAAAAGTGGGAAGAAGTGAAAGCTGAAATCGAAGGACCCGCAACAGAAAAATATACAAAGATGGTTAAAAAATTCTATAGACGGATAAATAAAAAACATAAAGATAAAATCTTTGTAATTGTGACTAATGATTTAGCTGGCGTGTTTGAAAGTGCTTCCCAGGGGATGGGGATGCCATATTATTCAAAGATGTTGCACAAAAATCCAAAATTTATAAAGGAAGTGCATGAAGTTATTGCAACGTTTACCGCAGAATGTTACAAAGCTTATATGGAAGTGGGAGCAGAAGTCTTTGTGGAATCGGGGGATTTGGCGTATCATACAGGACCCATGATGAGCCCAAAGAAATTCACAGAATTACTCTTACCTGCTTATCGAATTATTACAGATACCGTCCATGAAAAGGGACAAAAGATCGTACTTCATACAGATGGACAAGTCACTCCATTGTTAGACTTCGTAGTTGATTGTGGATTTGATGGGCTTCAAAGTCTTGAACCAACAGCAGGAGTAGATCTTGCATTAGTGAAAAAAAAGGTTGGAGACAAGCTATGTTTGATGGGTAACATTGATGTCGCTCATGATTTAGTTTACGGAACTAAAGAGGAAGTTTATAACTCAGTAAAATATGCAATTAAGACTGCTGGTCCAGGAGGAGGATTTATGGTAAGTGCGGCTAATATGCATCCCGGTGTAAAAGTAGATAATTTGCGTTGGATGGTAGACGCTACAAAAGAGTTTGGAAACTATCCAATTAACCTTGAATAAACTTCAATTTAAAATTGAACCTCCAATTTTATTCTTTCTTGTTAAAGAGGAGGAGGTAGCATTGAGAAAAACGCTATTTCGTTAAATAGGATATACCATACAACCATGTAAGCAATAATTGCTATTGTAGAAACAAATCCGAAGCGATAAACCCCTTTTGGGATCCCCGAATCCTCGTTTTTTCTTTGAATGATTGCCCGAATCATGGCTACAATATATATTAAAGTAATGATTAAGGCTACAATCCATAGAAATAATACAAATAACAAAAGAGTATAAATTGGTTCACCATCAAATCTTAGCGTGCCCAACCACGCCCAATAACTAAATATGAGGTATGTTGGGATTGAACTATAAATTGCAGCAGTGAGCAAAAAAACAAATGACCACAAGAATCCTTTAAAAGACGACATCTATATCAATAAGGAATTATTTTCTTAATACAAATATATTTACAATAATTTATAAGATTTTTAGCTTTTTACATTAGTTTAATCTAGATGCTTTTTATTACTAAAGTAAGGCACTCTTTGGTTAAAATAACTATATAAAATTAAAAAAAAAAGTTTGAAAATATTTTTTAATGAAATAACATCATCGCTATAAAAGAAAACCCACTTTGTGGCGTGGATATGGTGACAATCAGAAAAGTCAATAATACCGCGTTAATTATAGTTCCAGTTATAATGTTCCCCGTTTTTCTATAACTTAAAACAGAAACAGCCGAAGTTAAAGCGAACATAAGTATCGAAATAGGAATAAAGGTTCCAAAGTAAAACAAGCTTCTTGTGAGAAGAGCTACAAGTAGTAGATAAACGATGTAATACAAAAGTGGAAAAATCGTCCCTAAAAATACGACTTTTAAATTGTCTTTAATAGAATCAGTGAATTTGTTTTGAAGTACCGCTTGAGTCAACAGGTTCAGAATTAGAATTACAAAGAAACAAATAACGAAGTAAATAGGTATTGTCCAAAATTTAGTAATCGAAGGAAATAATCCTAGATAGTTTAAACCAATTGAGGCATACACAATTAAATAAAGTAAAATTGCTAAAACTAATCCTAACAATGCTTGTCTAAGAAAACTTCTTCTTGCCTTAAATGGCTCCATTAGTATTTTTCTGAAAGTTAAGCTTGTCTTTTTTCCTATTCTCCAGAGTAATATCATCAATCCAAAAGCTTGACCAAATAATAAGGCTACTACAAAACCAGCGACTGCTAAAGGCAAAATTAGTAATAAAGGTATGAATATTAATACACCAGGAATGCCAAGCACGATGGGATAGACTATCGATTTAATTGCAATATTTTTAATAGAAATGTCTGTGGTGTCGATTTTATAAAATTGAAGCTCGTTACCTCTTTTGCTTTTCTTTTTTAGGATTAATTTTGATAGAGGTTCTAAGGCTAAAAAGAAAAATCCGATTCCTCCAATCACTTGCATCAATAAAATAAGTCCCCTTATATTTACATAGTAGGTTTCATCTACAACATCGAGATCAAACGAATTAATAGCCCAATCTCTTGCTTCACGAATAAAATCTGGGTCCCAGGCAAGTGTGAGGTGATTACTGTTATCGTCTAAATAAATCATAGAAGCGTTTCCTTGCTGGAATGATCCGTACAATTTATTTGTATCTACATTTGAAACGGGAATTCCCACTCTAATTGCTAAACTTTCTTTAAGAGCTGGAAGCTCAACAGCTTCGTCAAATAACGCCTGAATCATGAGCACATTTAATGGATCGGCCGAAGTCCCAGTCCTTAGAGTTGGATATAACCACGTACCAATCCCTATAAAACATTTAAACGATAAATCGCTATCAATAAGTTGTTGTCCTAAACCTCCCATGCTATATCCTATATACCCCAAAGATGTTATATCAACATCATCCCAAGTGCTAAGATACTGGATTATCGCAATTATATCTTTTGTCTTATTATCTGGTTCTACCATACTACTTTGTCCGTGTCCTCTAAAATCGAACGGAACGGCAACAAATCCTGCTGCTGCTAATTCTAATGCGTATCCTTTCACCATTTCTTTATTAACCATAGAACCGTGACCAATTAAAATAACTGGTCTGTTTGATCCGCCATTTGTTGGTTCAAAAATATTAAAAGAAATAGTTACGCCATCGCTCGTTTCAGTAGATAAACCGTATGTACTTTTAACGGTAGGAGGTGTTATAAAAATGAACACAGTGCCAAGTGTAAAAAGAGCGAGAAATATGCAAATTAATGTGATTCTTTTTTTCGTTAGATTTAATGTATTCATAGTTCTATATTTAGATTTTATATTATATAAAAACTCTTTTTTCCTAAATTAATAATATAGAAGTTGAATGCTGATCTTGATTTAAATCTGGTAAAATCCGAGTAGAATTCTCAATAAATTATTTATGAAATGTTTTTATCTTTCACATACCTTCTAAACATAATAAAATACTTATCTTGATAAAAAATGTCGACTGAACAAAAAGTAAGGAATCGATGGATCGTTGTAATAGGAGCAATACTAATACAATTAGCTTTAGGAACGATTTATTCGTGGGGAACTATGACGGTGTTTGTAAGTCCTTATTTGAACTTGACTATGAGTTTGGATCCGAATATTGTTAGAGAAGTTACGGTGTATATTTTCGGAGTTGGATTATTAACCTTTGCGATTACGATGATTTTTGCGGGTAAATTACAACAAAAATATGGTCCTAAAAAAATAGCAATCCTGGGAGGAATATTAATTGGAATTGGTTTAATTTTATCTGCATTTATGCCAACATTTATAGGTCTTTTAATTACGTACGGAATTATCTTTGGAGCAGGTATTGGGTTTGGTTATGTATGTCCTATTGCTTCAGCGGGTAAATGGTTTCCAGATAAAAAAGGATTTATTAATGGAATTGCTGTGGCAGGGTTTGGTGCAGGTGCCTTCGTTTTTAATTATGTAATAAAG
The DNA here is from genome assembly GCA_013375475.1 of Promethearchaeota archaeon. Taxonomy (GTDB): domain Archaea; phylum Asgardarchaeota; class Lokiarchaeia; order Sigyniarchaeales; family SOKP01; genus SOKP01. Next base: position 13,978 of record JABXKD010000055.1, on the reverse strand, counting down.
GCATTAGCTAACCCTACAGGGTTGTCAGACACCGCACCCAATTTTGTTGATGTAATTTCTCCAAACATTCCGATAATGTTCATAGTTTTAGGTATTATTTACATCGTTCTTGTTATAGGAGGAGCAATGACACTGAGCAACCCCCCTGAAGGCTGGAAGCCTGATGGATGGACGCCCCCTCCTCCTTCCGAAGAAAGTGGAATATCCGGTTTGGAGTTCGAACGAGGTCAAACTGTGAAATTGCCCCAATTTTGGATGCTTTGGGCCGCTTTTGCATTAAGTGCAATGTCTGGCCTAATGGTAATTGGATCTTTTTCTGCATTTGCTAAAACATATTCATCCCCTAGTGTATTTAAGTACATTATTGGGACCAGTGATTTCGTATTAATTGGTAGCTTAGCAGCTTTATTCAACGGATTAGGTAGAATAGTTTGGGGGAAATTGGCGGACATGATTACTTACAAGAAAACTATGTTGGTAATGTTCACAACTCAAGCAATTCTCATGTTTATCTACTTCACTACCAATGTAAGCGAGTTATATTTCTTAGTAGTAACATGTGCAATCTTTTTCTGTTTTGGGGGTAATTTCAGTCTATTTCCAACGGCTACTGCTGATTTGTTTGGATCAAAAAATCTAGGGCCTAACTATGGAATTGTCTTTACAGCTTATGGTGTCGCAGGATTTATTGGTGCTGTTGGTGTAAATTTATTCGTTAGCATTTTTGGTAGCTACCTGATATTATTTATAGTAATGGGAGCAATGTCTGTTGGATCTGCAATTTTAGCTTTTATACTTAAACCACCAAAACAAAGATAAAAATTAAAAAATTTTTTTTTTCCTTTTTTTCCTTAAGCACCAGCCTTATTTCGTATGTAAGCGTCAATAAAATGAACAGTATCGAGAATATCATCTAATTTTAGCAGCGATGTTGGAGAATGTATATATCTACAAGGGACTGAAACCACAGAACTGGGTACTCCGGAACGAGAAATATGAATTTTGCCTGCGTCTGTCCCTCCATACATGGGCTTCTTGAATTGATACGGAATTTTATCAAGTTCAGCATTTTTGACAAGCCTCTCGTTAACTTTTGGGCTAGAGATCATTGATATGTCAGCAACGGTAATTGCTGGACCTTTTCCTATAAATACCGGGATTTGTGCTTCTCTTATACCTGGAACATCGGCAGCTGTGGTATTTTCTATCGCAAGAGCCATTGTTGGTTCAAGCTTAAAAGCTCCTGTGATCGCACCCCTCCCTCCAACTTCCTCTTGAACAGCAAAATTAAATAATACTGTGTCTTCAAACGACGGATCTTCTTTTAATAATCTTAAAACTTGGATGAGCAAATTGCATGCGGTGCGATCGTCAAATGCCTTACCGCGAACCATATTATTTGGGAAATCGACGAATGGAGAAAAGAGTGTTCCAGTTGTTCCTATATCAATATTATTATTCTTAACCTCCTCTATTGAGTTCATCCCTATGTCAATATACATATCAGGGATTTCTACAGGTTTCTTTCTTTCGTTTGCTGTTGTAAGATGTGGAGGTTTTGAGCCAATTATACCATGAAATTTTTCTCCCACTTTAGAACGGACGATTACGGCTTGCCCTAATAATATCCGTTGATCCCAACCTCCGATCGGAACAAACCTTAAAAATCCACTTTTTTCAATATGAGAAACCATAAATCCTATTTCATCGATGTGAGCATCTAATAATATTCTCTCCTTCCCAGTTGTCCCAATTTTTATTGCCAGTACATTTCCTAAAGGATCAATCCAAGCTTTATCAGCTAGATTCTCCTTCTCTATTAAATTCAAAATATAATTGCTAACATCGTCCTCATGACCTGAAACTCCAATAAGAGTAGATAATTCTTCTTGGAGAGATTTTATGCTTTTAATATCCATAATAACACTTGTTTTTCATTCGTTTTAATAATAATAAGTATTAATTAGAGATATCTAAAATAAAATTAATGATTTCTCAAATAATTTTAACAATTTAAGTATAAATAAGAAATTAGAAAAGTAATGTGGTATATTATATATAAAATAAGAATTAGGTTAAAGATTCTATCCTTTTCGCTTTTTTAATTCATTGATTGCCTTTTCTGCTAATAAAAGTGCGTCAGTATAGTGAGACTTATATTTTTTCACTTGTGCGTCTAATTCAATTGCTCTATTTTGAAGTCCGAGAATCAATTCGCTATTTCCTTCCCCGGTAGATATTGCGGAGTCTGGATTGTCCATGTTTTCTTTAAGGTAATTATATTTTTCCTGCCACACTTTTAATTCAGTTTGTAGGTCTTCAATTGCATCGTCACCAGTAATATTTTCTATTGATAATGGAGCTCCTCCACTTTCCTCAATATCCATTATCCTCTCTTTTAACATTCCTATTTCGTCTTCCAACTCCTTTATTCTAATTTTTAAAAAAACAATCTGATCTAAGTATTCTGCTGATGTTTTAGGCGCCGTGATTTCTTCAAAAATAGTTTTTCCAGTTTCTAATTCGTTAGCACTTTTTTCTCCTAGAATCTTTTGCTTACGCTTTTGTAGTTCTTCCACTGTATGTTCTGAAAGATAGTCAAGTGGATTAAAACCTATTCCACCATGAGCAGTTGTTCTTTTACGTATTTTTACAAACAAAGGTATTCCTTTAATTGCTTCCCCACATAAGATTGATTCACCTTTGTCTAATCCTTGAATATCTGTTTTATTGCTCCGAGTTAAATCCTCTGCGCTTGAAATGGTAACATCAATATCTCGAATATCGGTTAAATTATGGACAACCCAACTTCCTGCTTGTGCTCGTATAGTTGTGTCCAGTAACTGAGGTCTTTGGGTACCGATGATTAAATTAGCACCGAACTTGCGTCCTTCTTGTGAGAATAATTTTACTACATCACATACCTCGGATTGTTTTTTTCCAGCAAATAAATGAGCTTCATCAAGCAATAAGTAAAACGGAGCAATTCTTCTGCCAGTACTAGCTTGATATAATTTCTTCAGAAGCTTCCCAGCAATCATTTCTTGTACGTTCAAATCCATTCCTCTCATATTCACAATGGAACATAAGTTTGGAGCAACTATATCGGTAGCGTCTAGCGAAAACAAGTATTCTACATCAATGTCCCCTCCTTTGTTTACACTCAAATCAGAGTATTCAATAATGCTACTTACAAATTCGCTTTCTTCTTTAACTCCTTCAGCTCTTTCATCTTCTCCCGCTTTTACTTTTAGACTCCCGTATTCTCCGTGTCTGTCTAAGATTACCAGAGGAATTCCTTTTTTCATAAATTCTTCGCAAAGTACACCCATCGTATAGCTCTTTCCTGATCCAGATTTTCCGGTAATAAAGATTCTCCCAAAGTTCTTAACTAATAAATTAACATCGAAATCATAACCAATTAATTTCCCAATAGAAACAGATTCTTCCGGTGGATTGGATATTCCTAATAATGTGGTAATCTGGAGTTCGCTTGCTCGGAAAACTTCCGATCCTATGTCGAAGGGTCTTTTTGGTCTCTCGCCACAAACTTGCAGGTCTGCCAGCATTCCTTTCGCTTCACTCCACATCGATTTAATATTTAACATGTAATTTGCTCTCTTTCCTTCTTCGTCTTTTTCTCCGTAGATTACAAAATACGCATTTCGTTCTATTGTAGGATCAGAAAATTGAACTTGAACCGTGTGAGTAGTAGTTTTTCCAATTAGATTTCCTACTTTGTCCGTCTTTAACTGCTTATCGTAATTTTCTTCATCTGACATTGTAACTCACATTAATTTTGATTTATTTTAGTATTATATGTAAATTCAAATATATTAATTATTTCTACCTAATTTCACCAATTTAAAAAAGGTATTTAAACTTTCATAAAACCAATTCCTATTTTTTAGGTTTTTTGGTAAATTATACTCTTCTTTTCCATTCGAATAGGTTTATACGATTCTTTCACCCTTCTTAGCCCAGGAACGCCTAAATCTTGCTCTCGGTTAACGTAAATAAAATTTTTGACATTGTTTTTCAAAAATAAATTGCCTATTGCTTGATAGGATCCTTCATAATCCATATGGGCTTTTTCTACGTGAATTACCATAGTTTCTGGGTTTAACATTTCTCCAAAAGTATAAGCGGCACATTTATCATCTACACAAAGTAATGCCCCTTGAAACCCTAAAGTTGTAAAATTATCTAGAGCGTCGTATATTGCTTGTTCTTCTGCTTTTAGTTCATCGTCATCTTCGCACTCTCGGTAAATGCACCACTCGAGTTGAAGTTTTTTGCACAACTCTACTTCGTTTTCAGTTAAAATCTTAAAGTCATAGTTATAAGTTTCTAAAAATTTGTTCAACCACCTCCTATTTTGGCGGTATCGATTTCCAGGTAAGTTTTTGAGGTTCTCTGCCTCGTATACATAATCCCAATTGTCTCTATCTTCTAAAATGTCAATGCCTAAAGAAGAAAACTTATTGTGATTCCTAACATTATCCGTAATTCCTTCGGGAACCCTATGAAATTCTACATCTTTTAATTTTTCAAAGAGAGACACAACAATTTCTGCTGGATTAGGTCCTATTGGAGGAAAAAAATATAACGCTTCTTTATTTCCTGATGCCGGGATTTTTTTTGTTTCAAAAATGTCTCGTGAAAATAACAACAGATGCTCTCTCCACTCCATAAAGTTAAAACCGTAGAAATTTCTCCACATGTATAAGTTCGTAAAAGTAAATTCAGATGTTTGAGGAGGATATTTCAGAAAATAACTGTTAAATAATGCTTGATCCCCAAGTGTTATTTCTTTAGCAATTTCTAAATCCATGAATATGAATAACTAGAATTTGTTAAATTTTTTTCTCTTTTGAGTAACTTATACCGATTAAATTTTATCAAAAACTAAGATTATAAGGAGAATTTCTCTATTCCTATTTTTTCATTTCGTAGGTTATCTAAAGCACTTTCTAGAATTTTAATAACGCGTTCTTTATAGGATTCTTGTTCTGGATATTGGTAACTATATTTCTTCCAATTTGGTCTTTTATGACCAATTTTAAATTTAATACCTTTCATATTAGTTAAATATGAATTGGCATCAAGTTTCGAAGCAATTTGATCTGCTATTATATACCAATGATATTTTGTATTTAACTTAGCACCAGAATTCGTAGGTGCTGAGAGGAATCGAGTTTTGGTACTTTGAAAATTGAAAGTCCATTGATCTGGGGCAACTTTTGTTTCAAACCATTTACCATTATTATAGTGCCATTTATGCGTGCCACCTATTTTCATCCCAGTATAAATCTGACCATTGTAATCTTTTAATCTATCGTAAAATTTAATCTTATTTTCATCTGATTGCAATTAACCTCAACCCTTAACCCTTCAGATGTTCAAACTTAAAAATCAACAAAGATTTAAATAATCTTTAAGACTTCTGGTTTTTTGTAATGTTAATCAAGATAAAAAAATTGAATCCAGATTACCTTTAAATCATTATAACAAATTTTAAAAGTTTCTCTCCTTTTTCTTCTGTAAATGGAAGTTTAAGATGTGGGCTAGAGGTTTAAAAATACACCGAGTTACTTCATGATTAGTAACTCTCTTAGCACTCATAACAATCTTCTTAGGCTATGCTGCAACGAGGAGATGGTTTCCTGATTACGACTTATTTATTTTTCTTCACCTGCTAACTGGATGGATTTTTCCAAGTATATTGCTCGTGCATTTTGTGTTTTCAGTTATGTACTTGAACTTTAAGTGGGGTCGCATTAGGGCTTCGATTAAAAAAGGTAAACCCTCTCCTATTATAACTTTACGGTTGTTTCAGAAAATAACTAAATGGGGTATAATTGTCATGGCATTATTAATAAGTTTTACAGGCCTGTCGTATTACCCTCCCGTATATGCAACTTCTTTACCTTTTATAGTAAATTTTTTACCATTTACGATACATGTGGATTTTGACATAATACTTTCCATATTTATGATAGTTCATGTCGCAATTGGTGCGAGATTTTATTTAACAAGAAAAAAAATAAATCATTGGAGTGCTAATCTTTCTCTTGTATTAATTACCTTCGCTTTAACACTCACGGTATTCTTTGTAGACCTTCCTCCTGGATTAAAACCCTCTGGAATTAGTATAGGAGGAACTTTTTATGATTTTGAACCAAACGAGATTGATAGCGTTCGTCCAGATCTTTTTCAAAATGGATCGTTTTCCGCATTTGATATTCTTGTTCACCTTAATTCAACAGGCGAAATCGATTTAAATTACCACTTCAATAGTAGTATGGATACCTATGTAATTGATTCTATAAATGGAAATTCTGATAATTGGTGGTATCATCTCTATTATAGCGGTGGTAATATAGAAAATAACGAGGTTAGAATGGACCATTATCCGTGGAAACCAGGAACACGAATTATAATGTACCACGAAAGCGAATCGTATTTGAACGCTGCTTTTTCACTTTTTGCGGAAGAAGTCTCCCGTTATACTTACAATAATAACTCGATCGTTATCCCAAGAGTTAATGTCTCAGGATACAGTTTTAGCGAAGAATTCTATAATATTACGGTTATTCCACATAATTTGAGAAATGAAACGTTCAGAGTCGATGTAATCACAGCTATGGATGTCATTATGACTTTGGGAGACTTAGGATACATTACGTACGAACTCACATGGCACGAAAGTTTCAGAGGTGCTAGTTACGTTCATAGTTATTTTGTGAGTAAGACAAATACTGATGAAGCAGTAGGCAGATGTGGGTATCTATACGATGTTAGCGAATCATTTATCTGGTTATCCGCTGACGAAAGAATTCTTACCTCTCCAGAATCTATTGATTTTTATTGGGGATGCGTTTAAAATTTAGATTTAATGGAAAGGTTCAAGGAGTTTCTTTATTAATCATTTAAAGAAGATGAGATTACTCTATTCAGAATCAAATTATTTTCATTGATTATTGGGATTTAAATTTCTGAGGTTGAATTCTGATTGATAAGTTGCTTTTAACATATTTAAGGATTGAAATAGCAAAATTTATATATAAGGTCACTTTTATGTCATTTCAGAAAGATTAGAAAATAAAAACGATAAAAGTACAAATCTATTGAATCTAAAGTCTTGTTTGGGCTATTTTCTTATCAGCTTTAATTTCAAATTCGATATAATTATACATTCGATTTCTATTATAAATATTATCAGTAAATTATGAGAATTAAAGATAATGCAATTAAACAAAAATAACAAATATAGAAAATAGATTCAATTCATACTAAAATGAATTCTGTAGATGTAGAAAGGAAAAGAAAGGAAGAAGATTACGATAACATAAAATTAGAACAATATTCTAGTCATCTAGAGGATCGTATAAAAGAGATTCAGAATCAAATTTTGGATTTAAAATCGGAAAACTCTCAGAAAATAAATGAATTAACATCAATGCAGAGAGAGATAGTGGCTTTTAGGGAGGATACTTTAATTGCGGGTGAAATAGAGGACATCCTTGACGATTTTGGCAGACGGGTGATAGCTAGAGCGTCTTCCGGAGGTAGTTATGTCGTTAACTTCAGTAATAGATTAATAAGCCAAAAATTATATCCTGGCCAACAAATTGCGCTAAATCAAAGAACCTTTGTTGTTGTGGAAATCTTACCTCAGAATATTGAACCATTTATAAGAAATATGGAAATAGAAGAAAAAACCACTGGAATTTTTTACTCTGATATTGGTGGTTTGGAAAGTCAAATTCAGGAAGTAAGAGAATCTATAGAATTACCTTTACTTAAACCAGAAGTTTTTATTAAAATTGGTATAGAAGCGCCAAACGGCGTTTTGTTCTATGGTTCTCCTGGAACAGGTAAAACTCTCTTAGCTAGGGCAGTAGCTAACGAAACAAATGCTGCATTCATTAAAGTAGTTGCTACTGAGCTTGTGCAAAAATTCATAGGGGAAGGTGCTCGAGCTGTAAGAGAGGTATTTGATTTAGCTAGACAAAAAAGTCCTAGTATTATATTCATAGATGAAATCGATGCGATTGGTGCGATCAGGATGGAAGATGCCACCTCTGGGGACCACGAAGTAAATCGAACATTAATGCAATTATTGAGTGAATTGGATGGTTTTGACAAACGCGGAGATGTAAAATTTATTGCCGCAACAAATAGAGTAGATATATTAGATCCTGCTTTATTAAGAGCGGGAAGATTTGATAGAGCTATTGAATTTCCATTACCTAATAAAGCGGCGAGAGAACAAATTTTTAGAGTTCATTTAAGAGAGATTAATATGGAACATATCGATATTAATAATCTAGTGAATTTAACAGAAGGAAAAAGCGGTGCTGACATAAAAGCAATCTGTACTGAAGCAGGAATGTTTGCAATACGTAGAGAATCAGAAATAGTAACAAATGAAGACTTCATCAATGCTATTACTAAATTAAATAGAAATAATGAAAATGAAACTCGCAAACCTAATTTATTTATATAAAATTTACTTAATCTTTTTTCTTTTAAACAGATCCCATCTCTTTACTTGAGGAAAATTCCCTCCACTTACAGATTTTACTTCTTCTATAGAAATAAATGCTTTTGGATTATTTGTTCGAATCGTTTCAAGGGTTTTGGGGAGGGTTTTCCGTTTTATAACCAAATAAACAATCTTCACGAATCCTTTTGTACCCTCAGCAGTCATAGTTGTCAAACTATAGCCTTGATCTTTTAATAAATTAATCAAAGTTTCAGGATTCTCCCGAATAATTAATTGAAGGCTTAATAAACCTAAGGAAATTTTATTTTCAACAATTAATCCAATGTAATTACCGGTAGCAAATCCTCCCGCATAAGCAATATAATAAACGAAGTTTGTTAAATTACTGAAAATTTGTCCCATTGCAACTAACCAAATTAATATTTCAAAAAAACCTACTAAAGGTGCTAATTTTCTCCTTCCTTGAGAAATGAAAACAATTCTTAATGTTCCTAAAGTCACATCAGCAACCCTGGCAACAAAAATTAATACTGGAAGGAGTATCAAGGAAAAAATAAAATTTTCAATCATAAACAAGGGTCCTGCAAAATTACAAATTTGAGTATTAAATTTGTTATAGGACTATTTTCATTTAAAATAAATTTTATTTTTCTTTAGATTAAAGAATTCTTAAGGCTTCAGAACATCTAAGATCCATATGAATATTAATTAATTTTGTTTAAAAAAAAAATAAAAAAAATGGTGTATTTAAAATCTATAATTTTTTAACTATTAAATCTGCCAAACGATTGGAATAACCCCACTCGTTATCGTACCAGCTAACGACACCACAGAAAGTACCACCGATTACTTTGGTCCATAAGCTAGAGAAAATAGAACTTGCGGGATTGCCAACAATATCGGTTGTTACTATTGCATCATCAGTATATTCTAAAATTCCTTTTAGATAACCTGCCGCAGCTTCTTTCATTTTAGCGTTAACATCTTCTACTTTTGTGGATTTCTCTAAGTTTACTTTTAAATCAACAACACTCCCGTTTGGGGTTGGAATACGCATAGCGATACCATCCATTTTACCGTTTAATTCTGGAAACACGACGCCAATCGCTTTGGCTGCACCAGTGGAAGTTGGAACTATATTTGCCGCACAAGCTCGACCACGAATCATTTTTATGGGATCTGCTGCTCTTGCTGTATCAACAGGTTTTTGATCGCCTGTATATGAATGAACTGTAGTCATCATTCCGTTAACAATTCCATAATTGTCCATTAATACTTTTACTATTGGACCTAAACAATTAGTTGTACAAGATGCGTTAGAAATGATTTTATGCTCGTTAGTTAACTTATCGTCGTTGCAGCCTATTACAACGGTAAAATCAGGATTTACCGCAGGTGCGCTTATTAAAACTTTCTTAGCTCCAGCCTCTAAATGCTTTGCAGCTCCCTCTCTTTTCGTAAAGAATCCAGTGGACTCGAGGGCAACGTCAATATTATTACTAGCATGTGGTAAGTTTGCTGGGTCTCGTTCTGCCGTAATAGGAATTTCCTTTCCATTTATTACCAAAGATTTTTCCTTAGCTTCAATAGTTCCTTTAAATCGCCCAAAAACCGTATCATATTTTAAAACATAAGCCAAGTATTTTGGTTCAAATAAATCATTAATAGATACGACTTCAATTTCGTTAGGATATTTTTCTGTTAGAGTTCGGAAGAAATTACGTCCGATTCTACCGAATCCGTTAATCGCAACTCGTTTTACCATATATTATCACTTTAATTATTAATTTTAATTCTTTTTTATTAAAAAGATAAGTAATTATGTAGTTGTTAGTTTTTTAATTTTATAGTTTTATATTTCTTAACAGCAAACAATATAATAGAGAAGATTTTGAGTTGTTATTATGCAAGAAAAAGAAAAAATTGTCCTTCTAAAAATTGATGATATGCAAGATGAAATTGTAAAATTTTTGCAGCAAATTGTCCAAATTCCCTCCGAAGTACCCCCTGGAAAATATAGACCAATTTCGAAATTCGTATCTGCGAAAATGGAGGAGTTAGGGATAACAAATAAAGTTAAGAGAAACAATGTGATCGGTGAAATGGGTAAGGAGGGTGGGCGAACTCTAATCTTTAATGCACACATGGATACAGTCGAAGTTTTTGATGGGTGGACAAAAGATCCACATTCCGGTGAAATAATTGGAAATAAAGTTTATGGTAGAGGTGCAGCTGACGATAAATCCTGTGTAGCCGCTGAGATTTTCGCTGCGAAAGCACTTTTAGATGCAGGAGTTGAGTTAAACGGAAAATTAGTTATAACAGCCGTCGTCAACGAAGAAATAGCGGGATTCGGAGGAGCGGAATTTATCGCTAACGACAAGATTGTAAAGGGAGATGCTTGTTTAGTGGGAGATGGTCCCCGTAACTATCCAACGGCCTATGTAGGAGGAACTCTTCAAGTCAGTTTCACTATAAAGGGAGTTCGCCGACAAAATATGGCTTATCCCGATTTAAATCCTCCAAATCGAAATCAATATTCAGGAACAAATGCGATTCATAAGATGATCCCAATTATTGATTTTTTGAAGAATCTACAGGAAGAAATTGAAAAAATAGAAACACGATATGCTATAGCTCCTGGGATGCCATCCAAGGTAGGATCTGTTACAATTACAAAAATCGATGGAGGTGTATCACATACTTCTGTACCGGATAATTGTAATCTACATTGCATAATTAACGTAATTCCTGAAATGGATTTAGAGGCTATCAAAACAAAGATTTTAACTTTTGTTGAAGAATACAAAAAGGAAAATCCTGAAATAGACCTGAATGTTCAAGCACCTGTTTTTGTAGAACCACTAATAGCAGACACTAACACTGAATTTGCTTCCAGCGTGAAAAAAGCCTTTAACACCCTTTACAACGAAGAACGCGATTTTAAAATGTTTATTGCTTCAACCGATGCTCATCACTTTAAGAGAAATGGGATTGATACCCTTTTAATTGGACCTATGATAGGAGATAATAATTACCACGCCCAAGACGAATTTGTATATATCGAAGATTTAATTAATACTACTAAAATTTTCGCACTTACAGCCTTAGATTATCTGAAATAAATGATTTTCTACTTTTTTTTCTAATTTTTGCATGATACAAAATACTGATTGAAAGCTTTTCGGACTAGCCTTGACAATATCTACCTCGTTTTGATGTACTTTTAACACCTTGAGAGCAGCTTGATCAGTTGCATATTTTTTAAATAATTCTTGTAATCTAATCTCTAATGGCTGGTAATATTCTTCCCACCAAGCTTCCACTGGTAAAGAGAAATGTTCAATAAATTTATATCCGCATTTATCAACTTTATGACGCTGTTCGAAAAAGTGTTTAATTTCGTCGTGAACAACCATAAAACCCTCAGGTTTAAGAAGCCTATTCCATGATGTTAGACTCTTTTCAACTCCTAAAGTTGTTAACGTACCCTCAGCCCATATGATATCGAAACTATTGTCTGGAAATTTGATATCTAAAAGTGAGCATTTAATCGCCTTAACTCTATGAGTTAAGCCTTCTTTTTCGATTTTTTTCTTTAGTTTGTCTAAACTTTTTTGATCGATGTCAATACCTATTATTTCGCCATCACTTAACTTTGCTAATTCCATGGTGGGAACACCTGAACCACAACCAATGTCCAATATACGCGGTCTGTCTAATTTTGGAAGTTTTTGAAAAGCCTCTATAGTGTATTTATTAAAAGTACTCCTAAAATGGTCTATATCAAGCTCATTTAAAATTTCTTCAGACATGAGTTTTCAACCTAATGCAATTATAAGTAAACCACTCATTTAAATGTCAATGTTAGATAAAAAGAAAAAAATATGAATGTGGTATAACTATAATTCAGTATAGTATCTGACAGAATAAGGAGATATTTTAGATGTTTCACATAGAAGATGCTCCCACAAACGCCACAAAATGTGATTGGTGCAAGGAAGTTATCAAAAAAGGTGTTATTCGACTTAGATTTGCCCCATCTAAAGGTTATAATTATTATTGGCATCAAGACTGCGGGATCAAATATTTAGAAGGATTAATAATTATGCTAAGAAATGGGGAAAAAGGTCATATTAACCGAGCAGAAGCAGATAAAGCCCGAAAAGATGTAGGGAAATAATCTCATTCCATATATTAAGATGTTTTACTTTGATTTTCGGTCTTTACCCTAATAAAATATTGTCAATTAGATTCAAGTTTTTCTTTTAAATTAGTCAGAGCACCCGACCATGCCTTTTCAAAATATTTGCGAGCTTCCTGCCACCCAGGATCATCTCTCCAACCAGAATGGAATAGAAAAACTAGCGATTTTTTAGGATCGTTTACGCTTGGGGTAAAAACAACTACTACATGCGTCAATGGATCGCAGAAATTCATAAAAGATTGAAACTTTTCGGGACCTTTCCATTCGAATGATAGAAATTTATCTTTTTCGAAACTGGTAATCCTACAACCTATTGTACTATTAATATCTGGATTTTGAGGGTCCCAAAATAGTTCGTACTTACCCCCTAGTTTAGGTTCAACCTCAGCTTTCTCCGGTAACCACGATTCTAATTGCTCGTTTACTGTAAAGAAATCAAACGCTTTACTAACATCGCAGTTCAATTCTATTTCAATTTGAATAATTTTTTGCATGATTATTACTCTTAAAGTTAGTTATTTTTTAATATTTTAATAGATAAATGGTATTAGTTTTTTGCTTTTCTTTTTGTAATCTGTAAATTCTTCTCCAAAAGCTTCGTAAAGAAGTCTTTCTTCTTCGTTGATTCTCATTTTAAATACTATAAAATAGAAAATCGAAACGATTAAAAGCGTAATTATACTTCTAAAGACTAAACCGAACCCAATAACACCTATTAATGCCCCAGAATACATTGGGTTCCGAATATATTTGTAAACTCCTTCGGTATTAAGTTTGTGGCCTTCTTCCGTTATTAATTCACCTGAACCGAACTTGTCAAGCTGTACTCGTCCTACAATAACAAAGATGCCTGCTGAAAGATAAATGACAAATCCAACATAACTCACAATAAAACTATCCCAGAATGGTAGAATCGATGATATTAGTAATTTATTCTCGTAAAAAGCAGCAATTAAAAAGAATGGTGATAACAAAAACATCAATAACATTAAGAAATCATAGATTTTTGAAGGATTTCTCTCTTTTGTTAGCGGTCGTATCAATGCATCAGCAAGAGCAATTACGTAATTCGTTAACAAATATAAAACATAAATGGATACAGTAAAAATTTCTGGAATAAATAGAATATAGAATATGGTTGGATACGCAATCTGAAGTATCAAAAAAAGCAAGATTTTTTTAATAATATCTTTCATCTTTATTATCTCCTCATAATACAATTATAATTTACTGATCCATATAGAGAAACTAAAGAATAA
>JABXKD010000054.1 GCA_013375475.1 Promethearchaeota archaeon | reverse complement strand
TGATTACTCCTGTTATATATTTCCCTTGGCTTGTTATTAGTACTTTTCCTTCTTTTTCTATGACCATCTCCCCATCGTTATGAGATATTTCCTGTAAAATCATTTTAATAGAGTTAATAGCCCCAGATATGTTTTGTTCATCGCGTTTACTGGTTTTATCTCTGAAAAATTTATAGTAGACACAAATTCCAGATGCTCTCATTAGAAAAAGTTTATCAATTTTATTTTTCCAATCTTGCTCAGATAAAGATGGTAAACTAGTAAAAAAGATTGCTAGAACTACGATACCTACTATTTGAAAAATTTGTCCAACTATGCGAAGACTCAAACCAAACGCAATTAAAAAGGGATCTGATGTAACTCCAAAACCTAAGCCTATTAATATCCCCCCTAATATTGAGAAGTATATTTTTGTCCTTAAATTATGTATTTCCTGCTTTTCACTAGGTTTCTTTAAAAATTTTATCGTATAGATTAAAAAAATGGAAAATATAGGTATCCAAAACAATACCAGCGAAGAATATTGAGTGAACTCAATTGCAGTAAAGGATAAAACAACAGAAAGGATTGTAAATACTAAGAAAATTTTAGAGAACACATATTTTCTAAAAATCGTCTGATATTTTTCTATCTGATATATAAAAACTAACCCCATTATCATTCTCAAGATATATCCGATATTAAAAACGATTAAGCGTGAAAACTGGGTCTCCATATAATAATCTCCAAAAATGTAAAAGATCCCCATTAAAGAGTAAGAGAGAAGGAATGTAATATATGCCTTTTCAATGATATTGCTCAATTTCATCTCTTTATTCTTTACCCTCATATAAAGTAAGAACGCTACCTCTGAAATTAAAAATACTATGATCCATTCTAAGATTAATAACGGTTCTCTAAACGTTCCTGTAAGAGGATAGAAATCTTGTCCAAGCATTTTTTTTTTTTCTCTTTTTATTTTTAATTATAACTTTTAATTTTAATCTAAAATTTGTTGTAAAATTACATCAAAACCGGAGAAAAGCGTTTCTCTAAACCTATCGACAATATCATAGTTAGCTAGCATGCTTTTATAAGAGATTAGAAATTGATTTTTCACCTTTTTTAGGAATAATTGTAAGCTTTTCATATTTTTATCGACAAATAATACGAATAGAAATTGAGAATTTGGGTCTTCTTCATACTCTAAAAGAATATTAAATTTGCCGTATTTAATCGTTTTAACTCTATTCTGATATGTTTTAGTGATCTCGTCAAATACATCGCTAATCCCTACAACGCCGATTGAATTTATAGAATTATTCACTTCATTATTAAACTGAGATTCTGGTTTACCAGCGAGTTTCCTTATTTTGTTGAAATCATATGAATATAACTCGAATAAATTCCTTGCGTCGATAACGTAAAGTTTTTGAAGGCTGTTTTTCCAATTGAATTCGAGCACACCTGGAAATTTAAAAGTTCCGTAAAAAATTACCACTAAGCCAATATTTACCACGTAACTTCCTATAAAATAGAATATATCTTTTAAATCGAATAATATAAGCATATTAGGCAAAACTGAGCCGAGGAACATACCGATTAAAAATATAAATTCTCCTACTAATGTGATTAATAGTCTTGAATGTACCGTTCCTGAAGTAAGCTTAACTAGTTTTATTTGAAAATAGAGAAAATACACCCCTCCTATAAATCCTATTAATATGTTCGAAATTAAGCCAAATGGTTTTACATAAAAAAATAAAAGATAGATAATACTGATCCCGGAAAGTATACTAATAATCCTAACCAATCTCAAATTTATTAGAGTGTGAAAGGGTTTAGACAACAAAATCAATAAGACTGCCAATATCCCTCCCTGTAATAAAGCCACCCCAATATTAATGAATAGCTCGGCCAAATAACTATCATTGAGATAAAATGAACCGATAACTAAAAAAAGATAACTAGTGGCTCCAATTCCAAAGAGATTGGAAAATCCAAGTAAGAATTTGTTTAACCCGATTTCATCTTTTCGGCGTTTACTATATAAATACAAGAAGTATATTGCTAATTGAAAATCTAAGATTATAGAAAAAATCATAGCTGGTAGATACACTTCTCTTAAGTTAACTAACATAATTCTTCATAGATGCCTTTTTACTTAACAACCTATTATTAAATTTACTTATTTTATAACTTTCTGTACTGTTCCTCTTCTAATTTTTACTAAATAGTCAAATCGCGTCATAAATAAGATAGAGTGTAGGTATTTAAAATTAATTTGTAACATTATTTGAATAAATTTAACAATAATGGAAAAATTAAAAAATAACAAAATTCTAAGTATGATAATCCAATTTAACTAAAACCTTGTATAACGATAATAAAAATTACATTTAATAGAGAGGTGAAAAGTATACCATATTTATTTACCTATAATATCTTCCCCCCTGATCAAGCAGAAAATATTTCAAAAGCTTACTTAAAGGTATTAAAAGAAGATCGAGCTGCATTGAGACCGTTAGCTAAGGAAATTATAGCTAACGCTGTAAAGGCAACTGAGGAAGGAATGAGCGTGATTAGCGTTCATGACGTGAAGGAAGGAAAACTAGAAGAATGTTTAGCAGTACAACAAAAACAACTACTTGTTTATCATAATATCCCTGGGTATCGATACAGAATGGAAGTTCGATTTAATGTAGTTGAAGCCATAGAGATGTTAGGCATGAAGATCCCAGAATAAATCAAAATTAACAGGTAACTCTTTTTTTTTAAGTAAAATAAAATTTTATTACGACAAAGTATAAAAATGTAAACAATTATCAGAAATAGGACATATTCCGCATTTAGGTTTATTCTTAGAGCAGATTTTAAATCCAAAATCAAGAATTGCCCAGTACAAATATTTGAAATCGTTAAATGGCAATAAATGGTCTAAATCTGTTAAGATAGACTCATTTTTATCTTTCGTTTCTTGAGGTTTGAAAACCCTCTGGATAAATCTTTTTATATTAACATCAAAGAAAAAAGTTCTATGATTCAATCCAAAACAAGCAAACGCATTACTCACATAATCGGCAATCCCATTAATATCTTTTAATATTTCAGGATCTTGAGGTATTTTCCCATTATAATCAGTTAAGATCATCTTACTTAAGTCTTTTAGGATTTTAGCTCGCTTGTTGGACAAACCTAAACCTTTAATATCTGATTGAAGGTTTGTAATATTTGCGTTGTTAATCGCGTCGAAGTCGATATATTTTGTAAAAAAATCGCTGTAAATATTTGAAACATTTAGGGCAATTGTTTTTTGTAGTAGTATCTCAGTAATTAAAATTTGATAGAGAGATTTTGATGTTCTCCACGGAAAATCTCGATTATTTTCCTTATACCATTCTAATATTTTCTCTCTAACTAGAGTATATTTATCTAATGAATCCATTTTTTGAGATAAAAATGCACACATAATTCTTAAAAATTATCAAATTATAATGTGAGTATTTTTGTACATTTCTAAAGCCAGTATATCAAAAACGTTTTTTACATTCGTGCCAAGCTTCGCACTTGTTTCGAAGTATGCATTAGCGGACAAAGTCTCTTTGAATTGACTAATCTCTTCTGCGTTGATGAACCTAGTATCGTCAATTATTAGATCACGTTTATTTCCAACGAAAATATTGGGCATTACCCCAATTTTACTTTCCACTTCTTCTTTCCAGTTTATTAAACTATCCAAGGTATGTCTCCTCGTTAAATCGAAAGCGTAAACGATTCCAGATGCTCCTTTATAAAACGCAAATCGAACCCATTTAAAACGGGGCTGACCCGCCAAATCCCAAATCTGTAAGGTTATCAAATGTTTAACCTCGGGGATTTTAACATATTTCACGAAAAAATTAGAACCAATTGTTCTTTGGGCATCAGCTACAAATCTCCTTTTTAAATATTGATTTACAAGTGTAGTTTTTCCTACTTCAGAATCTCCGACAATACAGACTTTATAAAAATATTTGTTAGAACCTACCATTTTTGACGCTGTTCCCAGACTTACCTAATCTAGAGTGCGATTACAGATTTATAATTTTATATTTTAGATTAAACACAAAATTATTAACTGAGTTCGTCAATTTAAAGTTAATTTTCCTAAATTTTTTTAATAAGAGATTTATTATATCTTAAGTGTAATTAGTAATAAAAAAAAAGTGAGTGTTGTTTAATATGGGTAAAAACTTGAAGGATTTAATAGATAAGGCGGAAGAAGAAGAAAAATCTCAAGCTCAATTAGAAAAAACAGTTGAATCTTTAGAACTCAAGGTTGCTAAATTAGAAACGAAACTAAGGGAGAGCCAATCTTCTTCCAAGTTTGAACTAGCTAAACCAAGTGCTGAGATTATTGAATCTGAAGAAATTAATATACTCAAAAATTTAATTAATTCTCAAAATCAAGAATTAACTCAAAGAAATCGCGAAAAAGAAGCTTTACAAAACAAAATAAGCGATTTAAATGCAGAGATTGTTAATCTTAAAGAAAGCATCAATGATTCTATTAAAGATCAGGTCATATTAAAAACCCAGAATTCCCTTAATAATCTAATTGAGGATTACGGAAGATTAGAAAATACCAATAAAACATTAGAAGAGAAGATTTTAGAAATCGAAAGTGAAAACGAACAACTTAAAGAAAACGCAACAACTTTAAAAACAGAATCATCAAACGTCGAACAATTAGAATATAATATAAAAAGATTAAAAAAACAGTTGAAGGACTTAGAAGAAGTAAACAAAATGCTTGAAAATAGGAATCTAACTCTGAAAGGTAAAGAGTTATCAATCCATAATTTAGAGAAGACTCTACAAAATTTGGAAATTACCAATAGCGAATTAAAAAATCAAAATCAAAATTTAGTAACGAAATTAGATGCAGTAAAGGCTGAACGGTTTCAATTGACAAAATTTGAAGCAAAAGCAACTAATTTAGAAAAAGAAATTCAAGCTTTAAAGATAGAAAACGAAGAGCTAAAAAAAAAGGATGCAATATTATTGGCGAACACGATTAATACCATAGAGACTCATAAAAAAGAATCCCCTAAGATGCATGAGATACTTTTTACTAGAGAAAAACGATCAGTAGAAAAACCCGAAATAAAAATAGAGGAAAAATTTATCGAGGAAAGCACTTTTCAGGCTCCACCAGAACCAGAAAGGGAACTTATTCCGATGAGAGATAATTTAACGGTTAATAAAATTTCAGTACCAGAAGATCTAAGCTTAAAAAATGAAATGCAAAAAGAAGAATCAGTTACTCGTAAAAAAACTTGCCCCAATTGCGGAAATACTAATAAAGCTCAAATTCGAGAATTCGATGACAAAAGTAAAATAATCTATACGTACCCGAGAATATACGCTAAAATGTATAGATGCGGTCAATGCGGAACTGAATGGCGATAGACTAAAGGTTTAACTACCAAAAGAACAAATGAGGTTAAAATGGTGAATATTGAGAATTTTACAGACATAATTTATGAAAAAGAAGATAACGGTATCTGTATCGCTACGATAAGTCGCCCCGAGAGACGAAATGCTATTTCTCAATTAACTTGGTTAGAACTCGAAACGATTTTAGCTGACATGGAGCAAGATAGAAATGCAAAAGTTTTGATAATTACCGGAGATCCAAAAGGAAGGGCATTCAGTTCTGGGGGTTATTTTGATCCGAAATCGGCTGAAATGATTCCAGAAAATACTAAAAAGGAGATAGATTTTACAGATAGGGCACGAATTAAAACGGTTGATGCATTATTTAGCTTTTCTAAGCCTGTTATAGCAGCAATAAATGGAATAGCAATTGGGGGAGGGATTACAATGCCTTTAGTAGGAGCAGATTTAATCTATATGGCTGAAGATGCATGGATTGGATTTTATTTTGTGAAAAGAGGCGTGATTGCAGAGTTTGCATCCTCGTTTCTCCTCCCTTTTTACGTTGGATTTCAAAAAGCGAAGGAACTAGTGTATTTTGGTGATAAAATAACTGCTCAACAAGCTCTTGAGCTTCGCTTGGTAAACAAAATCTTACCGAAGGACGAATTAATACCTTATGCGAGGGAACAAGCGTTAAGATTAATTCCTCCAAAGGGGCCTAGTCGAGCAATAAACTTAATGAAAAAAACCATGCATGCTTATTTTCGTGAAATTCTCGCGACCACTGTAAAATTAGAGAATGAGGGCTGGAAAATACTCTCAACCTCGAAAGATATGGTAGAATCAACGAAAGCTCTAAAAGAAAAGCGTGACCCTGTGTTTATAGGAAAGTAGTGAATATTTTGGATAACAATAGCATTTCGTATCTATTTTAGAGGTTAATTTTTAGGTTTTAGTCTAAAAGTCATATTATCTTGCCCCAATATAACTTCTCCGTCAAATATTTCGCTAACACCTTGTAAATATTTTTCCTCTATTGCGGTAGTAAGTATTGGAGGGGTAACATGAACATAGACAAGCTTTTTTACCTTGGCTTCTTGAGCTACTCCTGCGGCAATAACAGGACTCATGTGGTAGTCCTGTATATCCTTCAAAATTTTAATCAATCTTTCTGGTGGTTTTGCGGGTCCTGAGATCATAGTATTCAACATATTAAAAGAGATTGCTTCGCAGAATAGAATGTCCGCATCATTGCAAAATTTAGCTAGATTCTCAGACTTTTTCGTATCGCCCGTAATAACAACTACATTTCCTTTATATTCAAATCGATAACCGAGTGCAGGTTTTACTGGAGAATGATCTACTTGGAAAGCATATACTTTTAATCCATTCCGATCAAAGAATAATTCTACTTTATTAGGGTCTGATATTGAAATAGTTTTGCTTAAAGGTGTACCAGCTTCAGGAATCATGATATTTGCACCATGATGAGCTATTCTATAACCTGTATCTAGTTCGTATGCCATGATAAATCCGTTTACAATTTTACTCACTCCCTTAGGTCCATAAACTTCTAAAGCCTTAGTTCGTCCATTAGCCCAACTCAGCATATTCGCCTCCCCAAGGTCGCCGATATGATCGGAGTGAAAGTGGGTGAGAAAAATTGAACTTAAATAGGACACAGGTAGTCTCATCATATCAACATTGCGGTATGATCCAGGTCCAACATCTACGAGAATGAATTCTCCAGCTGCTATAACCCCAATACTTGAAGCCACTCTTTTGATATTATTAAAAGGCCCTCCAGAACCAAACAAGAAAATATGCATCTTATCTCCTTTTAGATATTTGCTCATGCTCATCATAATTCTTTTGTTCTCTTTTTGATTTTATTTTAAAATATATTTACTTATTTAAATTTTTTATTACGGAGATAAATACGGTATAAACTTCTTACTTATTTAATTTGAAGAATTTTTAGTAGGGTAATCTCTCGTTGCTCCTTAGGTTCATTTAGATAATGAAAAATTATTTATAGGTAGAATTTTTCTCTTTCAAATAGTAAAGCAAACCTAAATTATTTTTAATTTAGTTCTAGTTTAAGCTTAATAAGATAAATCTTAAAAATCAGTTAATGACTACAGAAGAAAATATTGATCCTTACGAAGTAATAATTGATACCATGAAAAGGGAGTACCCCAACGGTATCCCTATGTCTGGTGGAAAAGTTTCAGAAGCTTTTAGAGAATTTATTCACATGCTATTCACACCAGAAGAAGCGAAGGTCGCACAATATTTAGGAATTCATGGACAAAATCCGTTGAAAATCGCTAAAAAAATTGGAAAAACGAGGGATGAAACTAAAGAGATTTTAGATGACTTAACTAATAAAGGATTATTGCATGATATTGGAGGTTATTCGCACTTTATGGCGATAGCACATCTTTTCAACATGGGATTCAAGTACAGTAAGGCTGCTGAAAGAGTTGGAGGGATAAAAGGTGCCGAACTTTATCAAAAGTTTTTTATCGAAGATAAATTTTATCATCGGTACACGAGTTCTGACCAAGGTACTTCGCTAGTTAGAGTAGTACCTATTAATAAAGCAATTGATTACGAGTCTAAAGTCTCAAACGCAGAGGAGATTCATGGAATAATCGATACTTGTCAAACCCCAATCATGGTTACCGATTGTCCTTGCCGTAAAAGAACGGAAACTTTAGGGATAAGAGAAGAAAGGTGTAAAAGAGATTTTCCAATTGAAGAAACCTGTTTTCAAGTAGGTTTGTTCGGTGGTTATTTCAAAAGAAGGGGCGAAGGAAGAGAACTATCACGCGAAGAAGCTCATAAAAAAGTAGACGAGATAGCTAAAAGGGGCTTACTTTTTAATGTTAATAATGTAATAAATCCTATGTTCCATCAGGTAATATGCAGCTGTTGCAATTGTTGTTGTTCAGTTTTACGCCAAGTAACTCGATTTGAAGAGAAGAACAAGGATTGTATCAGTAAAGCGAATTATATATCAAAAGTAAATAAAGATTTATGTAGTGGTTGTGGACTTTGCGCGAAGAGATGCCCCTTTACGGCAATTAAAATGAAAAATGAAAAAGCTGTTGTAAAGGCTTCGGAATGTTTTGGTTGCGGAATCTGCGCAGTTACATGCCCAACCGAAGCTATAAAGCTACATAGGTTAGAACGTTCATACATTTTCGATAACAATATTGAATTAATGAATACAATAAAAGAAGAAAATAAGGACAATCCGGAGTATCCTTGTTAAACCTATTATAAAAAGCTTTAGTTTTATAAAAATTCCATATTATTCTATTGTAAATCCTAAAAATAAGAATTAATGGGCAGCTTTTCTCGTTGGTATTCGTAGCTGAAGGTTAATGATTTCTCTCATAAGTTTTTCGATGAGTGAGTTTTTTAATTCCTCATTTTTGCCCCATAAATTATTAATCTCGCCTGGATCGCTTTCATAGTCAAATAAATCTCCTTTTTCGTATCCATCGTATATTGTTAATCGATGGTTATCGGTAACAAGGGTTCGAATTCTAAAAGATTCTTTTCTACTAATTTGCGTAAGCTCTTCATCGTGTTCAATGAGAAGTTGTTCTCTTACTTTTTTATTCGACTCTTTTAAAATCGGTGTAATATCTAATCCTTGGCACATTTCGGGGTGTTTGTTTCTCTCCACACTCAATAAATTTAAAATAGTTTTTGTAAGATCCACTGTACTTACGAGAGAATTTGAAACGGATGATTTTGTTAAACCAGGTATTTTCCATAACAATGGAGGGTTTATAACACCACGATAATGAGCTGGACCTTTTATGATGAGTCCATGATCTCCACAGTAATCTCCGTGGTCGCTCGTGAAAATCACCATTGTGTTCTCAGCTAAACCTGATTTTTCCAAATAGTTAAGAATTTTTCCAACACCATCATCAATCATCGCAATGGAACCATAAGTAAGGGCCTTAAATTTTTTTGCTATTTCCTCATTAACCAAACTAGGAAGAACAGGTTCAAAATCTAATTTAATATACTTTCCTAAAAAATCATGCTCAAGTAATTTTTGACCATCATTAAAATTCGAAGGCAGAACGATATCCTCTGGTTTATACATGTCCTTATATTTTCCTGGAGGACAAACCGGTTGATGCGGATCAGGAAACGAGCAGTGGAGAAAAAATGGTTTATTCCCATACTCTCCGTTTACGGTTCTTTTCAGATATTCTACGGTTTGATCCGCTATATATGTTGTTGGATATAACTCTTCTGGTAACTTTGTTTCATGGAAAAAATTGTTGATTCTGTAAAGATCTTTGTGATATGCATCCATATCATATCCTTGCTTTTTTAACCATTCATAATAATGGCCACTCAACATATCTCCATGTCCATTGGCCATATGTACTTCTTCGAATCCGTAGTAAGGCGTGGGAAATGGTAATTTGATTTTTCCATACCACCAATCTAAAATAGATTCCAAAGATTTCTCAATTTTCTTATATCTGTTAAAAGTTGGGGCCAAATGTTGGAAATGGAGTTTTCCTACGTTGCAAGTATGATATCCTAGGTTTTTTAATATCTCAGTTATAGTAGGAAGCTCAGGATTTAAATTAATACCATTCGAACGAGTTTTATGCTCACTAGGATATGCTCCCGTAAAAAAGCTTGCTCTATTCGGCATGCAAATCGGATTGGCGCAGAAATACTTAGTAAATCTCACACCTCCATTTTTGGCAATTCTATCAATATTTGGCGTCTTAAGAATTGGATTTCCCATACAACTTAAATGATCAGCTCGTTGCTGGTCAGTTATTATGAATAGAACATTCAATTTTTCGCTCAATTTATGACCCTCAATTTAATTTCTCTTAGGAATTCCATCTGTACAAGATACACCTACTTGACAAAGCCCACAACCATAGATAGGTATTTTATAATGATCTCGAATATAAGAGACCGTGCTTATAACCTTGTTGTAGCATTTTTGCTTATCGTGGCCATCCTTCATGGTTATTGCTCCAGCAGGGCATCGTTTCACGCAGTCTCCACATTCAATACAATACTCACGGCGACTTTTAGCTCGTTTATCCGCATCAGAGGGTAATTCATAATTAATTACGAAGCTTCCACACCTCATCGCCTTGCCTTTTTCATTGATAAATCCATCGGATAAACCAAATGATCCTAATCCTGAAGCGAAGCACATGTGTCTATGCGACCAAGTTGACGCAAATACCCCTTGCCACGCATCTTTATGTTTTGGGTATATCTTAAATAATTTTTTTTCAGCCATTGGAGCAACTCCGTTAATTCCAAACTCTTTTTTAAGTTCGCTTAGGATGTGGTTCCATATTTTTTGGTTTGCCGCTTCACCGTAAAGCCTAGTATGAGCCCATCTTTCACTTGGCCATTCTTGAGAATACTCAAGATTCTCCTTTTTCGTAAGTTTATTCATAGGAAGCACAAATGCAACAACAGTAAGGTTTTCCGTAGTGTCGTTTTCGATATTGTTTATTTCGCAATATTTCGTAAAGGCTTCTTCTGGAGTTAAATGAAAAGGTCCAACTAATTTTTTATACTCTTGGAAAATGGGATCATTTCCGGAACAAAACCCAATAAGAATGTCAGGCTCCCAAAAAAACGCACCATCCACTCCCGTCATCCTATTGCTTTCATCTTCCCTTAAAAAGGAGTTTATCTTTTCTGTAAACCAATCCTTATTTAGCATATCAACTTTTTCTCAAATTATAAATTCAATTTTATGATTCTTTATTTGCTAATATTAGTGAAACAATATTAAATACTTATCAAAAATCTTAAATGTAAAAAAGGGGAAAAAAAAGTTTTGATTGTTTTTGATCTTATTTTTTAGCAACGGCTTCGTCTACTTGATGTACCATCACTTTAGAAGAATTTGAGTGTTTAGTCCCTAGTCTTTTTTTGTTTAACTTATCGTCTATTCCAGCGATTTTTTTTACCATGGTTTTTCGGGCTTCAATGTCATATTGAGTTGTGATAGCAATTTGTTCCATAACTGGGCTCCCACCTCCATGGTATCCTCCAACGAGATGGATTCCTCCGGATGCTGAACATAAGCTGTCTCCAACATATCTCCAGAATTGTGCAGCATTTTCAGGTGCAATATTAGGATTTCTAGTAATGTATTTATTGAGTTTGTCTTTCAGCAGAGGATTAACAAAATCGTTTTCATGTGGAAATGTAGCTGGAATACCACCCGAAATATCCGTGATTATCTCAGCTTCACGGAATACATTTTCTCCGGTTAAACATCTTCCCACATTGGCGTAAATCGAGTGTGGAATATAGCTTCCTGGACCGTAGGGTATAAAACCAACACCAGGCATGTATATTTCTGATTTTCCTAAATCAGAGGCAGTGTATCCCGCAGCATAGCCAAGTTCTGTAATCAAGATTAATTCGGCCAGTTTTTTCCTTACATGCGAAGCTTTAGCAATGTTGTTATATTCTGCAGCCAAAGCTGCTGTTCCCACCGTTATGTCACCAATTGCGGGTTTACATCCCGAGTAGCTATGCCGGTGAAAGAGACCAAAGAGTAAAGCAAGGGCACCCCCATGCTGGTGTTCACCGCATAAAAAGACTCTTTCCCAGGGTACAAATACATCGTCAAAAATTAGATACGAATCTGTGGCTCCTGGCATAAAGCCTCGAGGAAAATGTTTCCTTTCGCGGAAATTATGAACAGTAACTACTTGAGTCACTCCCTCATAATCTCCAGGTACTGCGAACGCGACAGCATAATCTTTATCTTCGGGTCTTAATGCTCTTGTTGGGATTACTAATAGTTCATCAGAAACGGATGCTTCTGAAATATGTAGTTTACAACCAGCTACTATAATTCCGTCTTTCTTCTTTTCTACCACATGGACATACATGTCAGGATCTGCTTGATCAGCAGGACGTTTAATTCGATCGCCTTTTACATCAGTTTGTGCACCAGCCGCTACTAAATCTTCCTGTTGAAATCTTAATAGCCATTTCTTGAAATTTTCGTGGTAATGAGAATCTCCGTTATTTAATTTATCAGCTTCATATGAGACATTGTATATCGCATTTGTGGCATCGCAACCCATGCATCTCTGAATGCATCCACCAACTTTTTGACATAGTTTACGCGTCATATCTTGCTTTTTATGTAGATCATCAGTACTATGATGAACATGCGTAAATCGATTAATAATTTCACCCGTAAGATGAGATTTTACTTGGATTAAATCTTTATATTCAGGGTCATCGAAAGCATCGAAGGTAGTTCCAATCGTGTTTAGACAAGGAATTTGAAGGTCGTCTAATCGATCAATTTCTTTACCATCAAAATAAAGATTAGATTTCATTCGTCCTAAATCTTTCATATACTGTTCTTTTGTTCTAACCATTTCTCATCAATTTTTTTTTTGGTTTAATTCTTTAATTATATTTGTGTGTCAATAATTTTTATACAAGAAGTATTAAAAAATTTTGAGTTAATATGTTTTTTAATTCAATATTAGTAATAGTTTATCATTAATTGAAATAACTTATAATATTATACTAGAAAACTAATTTTTTTTTTCCTTCTCACGTACTTCCATTGTGGAGGATCAGCAGTTTGTCCATACATTCTTTGAGAACCTACCGAAGTGATAATATGAGGTATCGTCATTTTGGATTTAGGTCCTTGTTGTTTACTTCCCGCCTTAAATATGTTGTTAGCAACCATTTCAAGCTTACTTTCCGGGATGAAAAACATCATTTCGTTATCTTGAGCATTGCCCAACATTCGGTCGCCCAATCCAGGACAAGCGATATTACATTTCTTAGATTGGTAAGTTTTCACGAGTCCCTTACAAGATGCCTCCATACCGTTAAAATCGCTGTTTATGCAATCACCATCATAAGTTGCAGCTAAAATTAAATGTCCAAGACTTAAAGGGGTGCAGAAAATAATAATCACATCAGGTTTCGCGATGGTTATGTGCAACGGTGAAATAAGAAATCCTTCAATTTCACCTGGTTTAAATGTTGCATCAGTTGCTCGGGAACTCTTTTCTGCTGCTAAATTTCTCTTGAATCCAGCGTACCTAGCCCAGCTTTCATAAACCGGTTCGGGATGATTTTCTGTTTCTTCTAAACCGAAATATAAATAACAAGAGGGACTGCACGAAATGTCTTCACCCTCAATATAAAAGGAAAGTCCCGATCGCCTACACCATAGGTGACTGGTGCATGTAGCAACAGCTTCTCCAAAAAATTGATTTGGTCGAATTATTTTTCCTGAAGGGGGTATTTCTTCCCCTTTTTTAAATATTTTAACAGCTATAGGAAATGTTGTGAGTTTTAATTTGTCAATAAGCTCTTCCCCAATTTTTTTATAATCGTTTAAATCTTTCATTTTCTAACCTCCGTTCATAATTAAATATTAACTAGTAATAAAAATAAACGATAAAAAAAAAGTTTTTATTAGGATTGAAACAAAGAAATATTATGAGTTTCCATTCTGAAGAGGAGGAGGAGAAAAATCCTACCTGTCACCAGTGTGATAGTATTAAATATTGTGTTAGTGGCAGAGCGAATAATAAGAAGGAAAATTGTCCAATGACGATTTCTCCTGAAATTGAGAAGGAAGCCCTCGAATTGTATAAAAAGGATGATTTTATAAGGAAATCAACTCGAGTAGCTTCGATTGTAGAAGCTAAGGGATATATAAAATGGCCAAGATTAAAAGATACGATTGAATTCGCTAAAGGTATGGATTACAATAAGTTGGGACTGGCATTCTGTGTGGGTTTACAGAGTGAAGCAGAACAAATCGCTAAAATTTTAGGAATATACGGTTTTGAGGTTTTGTCTGTTTGTTGTAAAACAGGCAGCGTTCCAAAAACTAAAGTTGGCGTTCCTGAGGAATACACGATGATGTCTAAGACTGGATACCCTATAGGGAATATTACGTGTAATCCTGCAGCTCAAGCTTTGTTATTTAATAAGGCTAACACAAACCTGAATATTATAATTGGTTTATGTGTAGGACACGATATAACTTTTACTCATATATCGAAAGCACCAGTTACCACCTTAATCGCAAAAGATAGATCCTCCCCCCATAATCCCGCGGCGTGCTTACTTACTCACTATGGTAAAACTTTCTTTGCAATGGATCATAGTGAGATGAAACGGAAAGAATTTGAAAAAAAGAAGCAAAAAAAATGAAATTGTACTTATAATTCTTAACAACCAATTTACATCTTACTTTCACATAACTTTTATTGGAGAGTATCACCTACAATTAACTTTTAATTTGTTAAAGTCTAATTCAAATCAAATAAACTACATTAAATAATAATAAATTTTTTCATCAAATAGAGGATTATAGATGTCAGAAGTAGTACTTCTTCCAGGATTAATTGGTTATATATTGACTGGCTTAACCATTGTTCATGCTCTAATGGACGCGAAAAAGAATCGAATTCAGCGTATACTGATATTGCCAACTATATTTGTTTTTGCGGCATTTTTAGAAGTAATGGGAGTTATTACTGGTCTTTTTTCTTACGCGACAGAATTGATTATGATTCTTGATAGAGTCCCGTTGTCTATTACTTTATCCTGGGTGGGTATTATTTACAGTTCTATGATAATAACTGAACGTTTAAAGCTTTCCTTATGGCAAAGAATACTTACAACTTCTCTAATCGCACTTTGTTTAGATTGGGGTATGGATCCAATTGCCGTGGAATCAGGCGCTTGGTCATTTGGAGGTGGAGAATACTTCAATGTACCTGCTGTTAATTTCTTTGGTTGGTTATTTATTCCACTAGCATATCTAATACCTTATGGTTTAACTTGGGATAAGGTTAGTAAAAAACTAAAAATATTGAATATTACTGAAGTTGATTTAAGAAATTCTCCAATTCGTAAATTATACACAGTCTTTTTTGTAGTTCCATTCGGATTGGGAATCTTGATGTTATTAGGGTTCTTCACTAGAATTCCTCTTTTTTATAACTTAAACTCAGTAATTCTTGTAATATGGGCAATTTTTACCATCGTCTGGGCTTGCGGTATCGTTTTTTGGAAGAAAAAAACTTTAAAAAAGACAAATTGGTTTGATCTAATCCCACCAATCAGCCTATTAATAATTTCTTATTACTATGTAATTTCTAGTTTTATTATCGGACAGGTCATGTTGGGATTATTAATGCTAATAGCAGCTCTGCCTTATCTACTTGTTTTCGTATTTTCATTGCGAAAGAATCGATTTATCGAGGAATCCATTTAGGTACTTTCTCTTTGTAGTCTAAATATTTTTGTCCGAATAATTCTTCTAGTTGATTTCCTTCAAAGGTAGCTAGTTTGTCGTAAATAATAAATATTATAATCCAAATCGCTATACTAATCAAAGAAATCGATAGGAATATGCATGCAAGATAAATTAAGAGAACATCAAAATACATTGGATTTCTAACATGCCCAAGTATTCCGTCTGTTATGAGATCATCCTTTTTTTCTGGATTCCGAAATAACACATTGTGCGAAGCACGAATAAATGCGAAAGCTACGGCGATAATAATAATAAACAGGATAATTCTAACTAACCCGGGAACAAAATTATTCAGTACTGTTGAAAACGAGAAAACTAGTGAATCTAGAATCCAAATTGTGGTGAAAACTATAGCAGAAAGTCCTTGTTTCAGATGAGAATGTGGTGCTTCGATTCCCAACCTATGTTCATGCTTATGGTTCATTTTTACTCAACTCAAGTCTTATATTTATTAAACTTTAATGTTTAACAATTAATTTTACGATTTTTTAATTTCATTTACAATTAAAAATTAATTTATATTACTAAAATTAGTCACGCCTAATAAGAATTTTCTATAGACCAATTCTTAATATACTGCTATAGCGAGTAAAAACTAAAAGATAAGCCAAAAAGGTATTCTTGACTCATTCTTCACTAGACATTTTATTTTTAATCCTTTTAAGGTTATTCGTTTTAACTTTCTCTTTCTCTTCCTTATTTAGATTGTTTATTCTTTCTTTCCTAAAAATCATAATAAACTGATGAACTATACTAGGTATCCAACTGTAGTTTATTCCGTAAAGATGGAGTTTTTTATTTACATCGTACCATATAATTTCACCTTTTAGGACAAAACCAATTTGAGCTAATATTCGTACAATGTCCGCGTTTAGAAGAAAGTATTGTCCTTTGTGATACATGTTTCCAATAAATACAGCGCAATAACTCCCCGGTTTTAGAAGCTTAAAGCATTCGCTAAAAACATCACGAATTAACATCTCCCAATCTTCTTTTATTCCCTCAAATTGTTTAGAATCGCTACTGAATCTTGAGAGTTTCGATTTTTCGGAATATACTCCCTTTGACTGTTCTCCTACTTTTTTGTACGTACCTTTTGATTTCTCAACTTCATCCATTTTCCAATATGGGATGTCTGTCAAGATAAAGTCAAATTGTTTTCTTTTTTCGTGAATAAACTTCTTAAGTATATCACGAGAATCGCCATGAATTAATTCTAATGGCTTTAAGGACTCTAATTCGCAAAGATTATAATAAATATCGACCCAATCCTTATTAACCTCAACTCCAACCCCAGTTCGCCTACTTAAATGGCATCCAATCAAGGTACCTCCAACACCACAAAAAGGATCTAGGACTAAATCTCCCTCCTTCGTAAATGTCCTTATCAAGTTTTCACATAATTCTGGAGGTTTTTGTCCGCCATGTTTATTTCTAAGTTTAAGTTGAAAACTCGGAGGATATCCTTTTGGAATTACAGATTTTGTAGAAAATACCCATTCTTTACCTGTTAAATCATTGAGTTGATTAGCAACATCGTAAAATCCGCGGGATTTTCCATTTTTAGAGAACAGTTCGATTTTTCTAATATTAATTTCACCAAAAAGTATAGTGTAAAGATCTAATTTAAACTAAAAACGCAATTAAGACAATATAATAATAAATTTAATAAAGATTTTTAAACCTTAATTGAATCTATTTTTATAATCTTAAATCATCTATAAAGCGGATAGTATATGAATTTGTATAGTATTGATAACAAGGGGAATTTGATTAAATTAAATAAATTAGAGTTTGAGGATCACCATGTGTATCTTATTGACGATGTTGAGAAGAAAACCTTGTATGTTTGGGTAGGAATTGATGTTCCTCAATATAAAAAAGACTTAACAGCGGCCTGGGCGAGAAGATTTGATAAAGATCGTGGAGGTGACTGTAAAATATTAATAATGATACAAAAAAGAGAATACGGTTCTTTTCTATCTATGATGGATCACTTAAAAAAAGGATTAATACCGGGTAGATCAGCCGAACGCAGACCCGAACTAGTTTTGTTAGGTCCTACTGAAGAAGAACCTATTGCAACTGAAGAAGAAATCGTAGAGATAAAGGAAGATGTTGTAGAATCAGGAACCGTTGCGTGGTTAAAGCAGCTCGTAGAACATAGAAAAACCTTTATTGAGGAGCCTACAGTTGAGGAAGCACCTTTAATAAAAGAACCAGATACACTCGATAATGATGAAGAGCTAGGTCTAGAAACACAAATCAGAGAAGCAGCTTATTATTTATCCCTAAAAAAATATTCCTATAACGATTTGTGCTGGCTTTTAGCCGAAACTATTCAAAAAATAAATCTTGGAATGCCTTCACTTGAAAATATTCGTAAAAAGGCAGAAGAAGTATTTAATTCCTCCAGTACCTATGATGAATTATGTTGGTTGAATGCTGAAATGGATATTCTTATTGATCAACAATATCTAGAGAAAAAGAAAATTTTTGATTAGAAAAAAGAAAAAGAAAAAACACTTATTTTTAAGCTTTTACCATAATTAACATCATTTTAAATCGCTCTAAAGCGTTAAGAGCGTGAGGATCATTAGCGGGCATCGTTATCATTTGCCCTTTTTCTAAAATGTAAGGCTTTTTAGAAATTATAATCTCTACTTTACCTTCAACAATATAAACCAGCGCATCAAACGGAGTTGTGTGTTCACTTAAACCTTCACCTTTATCAAAAGAAAACAAGGTTACAGTCCCTATTTTTTTATTCAGCAGCATTCGACTAACAACTGCGCCTTCTTGATAATCAAGTAAACTATCTAAATCTAAAATTTCAGGATTTTCACTCATAATTTTCACATCCACTTTTCAATTTTAATGATTATTTAATAATCATAATTGTAAAGCGCTTATAAACCTAAATTCGAACATGTTTAATTTTGAGTTAAAAAAGTAGAAGTTTGATTTTGATAAAGGCTTAACAAATAATTTAATTTAGAAAATTTGACTAGAAGTCTTTAGTGTAATTCTTTTCCTACAAGTATTAAAAATTTTGGTTTAATGATGACGACAGAAAAAAAGATGACTTCTAATTCAGCACCCTATAAGGTTTATTCTGAATTTGCTAAGGAAAGGAAAATCATTTTACATCATGGAGATTCACTTAAGTTCTTGAAAACAGTCCCAAATAGCAGCGTTGATTTAATCGTGACCTCACCTCCCTATAACATAGGAAAGAATTACGAGAAAAAAGCAACTTTAGAAGTATATTTGAAAAACCAAGAGATTACTATTAAAGAACTTTATCTCAAACTTAAAAGTGAAGGAAGCGTTTGTTGGGAAGTTGGAAATTACGTTAATAATGGTGAAATTTATCCGTTAGATATATATTTTTACGATATTTTCAAGAAAATTGGTATGAAATTGAGAAATAGAGTCATATGGCATTTTGGACATGGTTTACACTGCAAGAATAGATTTTCTGGTCGGTATGAGACAATTCTATGGTTTACAAAAACAGATGATTACATTTTCAATTTAGATTCGATAAGAATCCCCGCAAAATATCCAGGGAAACGCGCGTATAAGGGGCCTAATAAGGGTAAACTTTCGGGAAACCCGTTAGGAAAAAATCCTTCCGACGTCTGGAAAACATTAGAAAATGATTGGATGTCCGCCTTCTGGGAGTTTCCAAACGTTAAGTCAAATCATCCAGAGAAAACGATTCATCCTTGCCAATTTCCAATTGAACTTGTGGAGAGATGTATTCTTGCTCTTACAAATCAAGGAGATTATATTTTAGATCCTTTTTGTGGTGTAGGAACAACTTTAATTGCGGGATTAAAGAACTCTCGGAAAGTTATCGGTGTAGATAAGGAACTGGAATATATAAAAATAGCAAAGCAAAGAATCGAACAATTTTTTAATGGAGAATTAAAATTTAGACCTCTAGGAAAAAAAGTATATCAACCTACAGGTAGAGAAAAAGTCTCAAAAGTACCTAAAGAATGGATAAAGGGACCTCCTAAATGAAGAAATTTGGGATGTAATTCTGGATTCTATTTCTTTTTAGTTCTTTCAATATATTTCCTAGTCTTTTATAATTCAAATATTAATTTTAAATAGATTTCACTATTATTAACCCTATGATTGAAGAAGAGATAGATGTCTTTCGAGAATTGCAGATTCATCTCGATAAGATGCCTGTTGGTTATCCCGCTACAGAATCTGGTATTGAAATTAAAGTTTTGAAACATTTATTCTCTCCAGAACAAGCCAAAATATCACTAAAATTGAATTTTATGGCGGATCCTTTAAAAAAAATTTTCAGGAAACTGAAAAGTGATTACTCTTTAGAAGAATTAGAGGAAAGATTAGATGAGATGTACTTCAGTGGGTTAATTAACCGAGGGTTAGTGAAAGAAGGAGAAACAGAGACAAAATATTATGGAAGCGCTCCTGTGGTAGTTGGATTTTTTGAATACCAATTGAATAGACTCACACCCGAATTCTTTAAAGATGCACATGAATACTTGCATAGCACATTTTTCAGCGAAGAATACCATAAATCAGGTGTTCCTCAATTACGAGTGATCCCGTTAGATCAAACTGTCAATAATGAACAATCAATTGCTCAGTACGACGATTTAAAGGCGTTAATTAATAACATTGGAGAACCTATTGCAATTATGGAATGTATCTGTCGAAAAGGGGCAGATCTCATCGGGGAACCATGCACGAAAACAAAAGTACGCGAATCTTGTTTATCTTTTAGAACCGCTGCTAAAAGTTTTATCGAAAAAGGGCTTGCTCGGGAAATTTCGAAAGAAGAAGCATTAAAATTTTTAGAAAAAGCAGAAGAGGATGGTTTAGTACTACAACCAGGAAATTCTCAACGACCAATGAATATATGTGCTTGTTGTGGTTGTTGTTGTGGAGTGCTTACAAGCCATACACACTTACCAAAACTTTCTCATTTATTCGCTACTAACTATCGTGCTGAAGTAGATACAGAGCTATGTGTTGCGTGTGGTATCTGCGAAGATCGATGTAACGTTGATGCAGTTCATGTTGAAGACGATGTCGCGGTAGTAGATAAAGACAGATGTATTGGTTGTGGAGTTTGCGTTCCTACTTGCACATCTGAAGCAATGACGCTTGTTAAAAAAGAAGAAGAGTTGCTTCCTCCAAGAAATACTTTAGCAACATTTACAACAATCATGGATAAGAAAGCAGAATTGGCAAGAGCTGAAAAAACTCATATTTAATCATTTTTTTTAACTTTTTAACCTAGGAGGGAACATTTTGGGATTACCTGGCGTTACAAGGGAGGAGATGACAGAAGTTGACCGGATAATGGTCGAAGATTTTAAAATCCCTGTTGAGTTAATGATGGAACTTGCAGGATTTAATCTAGCAAAATTAGCTCTAAAACTATCAAACAATAATTATTCTAATTACATAATAATTGCGGGCTCAGGTAACAACGCGGGAGGGGGTATTGTCGCAGCAAGACGGTTAGCTTCTTAGGGCTTAAATACTCAAACAATCTTTCCAAGGGGCGTTAAACAACTTAAAATCATTCCCAAAGATCAGTTTAAAAGAGCAAAACAACTGGGAATCGAAGTTTTAGATAATTTACCATATAAGTCTTTAGATTTTAAGTAAAATTGCTTTTTTATTGATGCTTACCTCGGATATGGGTTCACTCCACATCAAGATGACATTTCTGAAAAAGTGTTTAAATTTCTTTCAAACATAAAAATTCTACTTTCTTTAAATATTCCTTCAGGATTGGATGCAACAACGGGAAGAAATTATTCTAGTATCAATCCAATAGCAACCTTAACCTTAGGTTTCGTTAAACAAGGTCTGCTTATTACAGAGCGCAAAAATATTGGGGAATTATTTATTGCTGATATAGGTATCCCTATAAAGGTTTATTGGAATATCTTAAGCGATCAATGGAACCTCACTTATAAAAAAGATAGTTTAGAAACGCTCTATTCCGCATTTAAGAACAATCCTATACAAAAAGTGAAAATAGTTAAAAATAAAGTATTAAAAAAGAGTTATTGGACAATTTAATGAATGAATTTTTTACAATGTCTTCTACTTTTAAATTTAAATAAAAATCTTTTTATGGTATTCGAATTTTACAAAATTAAATCATATACCATAATTATTGAGAATTCCTAAAAAGTTTGATAGCGATGAGTGAAATAGAAAATTCTATACTAAAAATTGATATAGAAAATTGTACAAAATGTAAAGAGTGCGTCAAAGATTGCGTAGCTAATTTGTTTTATTTTGAACAAGACCAACTACAAATTGTTGAATCATTTGAAGATCGTTGCATAGAATGCGGTCACTGTGAATCCGTGTGTCCTGTAAATGTCATTCGATTAAAGTTTCATAAAGAAGAAGAACTAGAAAGCAGTTCGGTAAGGGAAGATGTTCCAATATATGATAAATTTTTGAATTTAGTTTTAAAGAGGAGGTCAATCAGGCAATTCAAAGAAAAAGCTATTCCAAAAAAAGTAATAGATAAACTATTGGAAGTTGGTAGATATTCCCCTACTGGCGGTAATTCAGAAAATGTTTACTTTACTGTTGTCCAAGATAGATCAACTGTAACTGCTATTTCAAGACACATCACTGAAAGATTAACTACGCTCGTTAACGCGCTCGAGGGTCCTAAGGGGCGGGATTTATTGAAAAAAAGCAGGTCAGAAGAAGAAATTAGCAAAGTTCTTGAAAATCTTCCTAGCATAAAAAGAAAACTCGTAATGATAGAAAAAGGAATCGATTTTTGGTGTTGGAATGGAGAGCTAATTATTATTCATGGTGATAAAGTTGAAGGAGGGATATCCTCGAATAGCGCTTTAGCTGCAGCCCATATTATGCTCGCTGCGGAGACTCTTGGGCTTGGAACTTGCTCGTTAGGCTATTTAACGGGTTTTGTCAACGAATATCAAACAATTAGAGATTTAATAAAGATTCCTTCTAATCATACCGTAGGGTATTGTTTAACAATGGGGTATCCTAATGTAAAGTATAAAAAAATCCCCGCTCGAAAACCCTTAAGGGTCCAATGGTTCTAAAGTTTATTTCTTTTCTCTTTGTTAATGTAATCTTTGGTTATAAGTTATTTTTACAAATTTATCCTAGGAGCAATTTTTGCACTAACCTTTTTAAATCAGTTTAATTTAAAGTAAATGGAAATCTTATTAGAAAATTCTAAAATTTAAAGTGCAAATCTTATGAACGAAGAATTAAGCGAAAAAACTTATTGGGAGAAAAAAATAAAGGAACATTGGAAACCATTCCTAATTGTAATAATTGCCTGTGTATGTCTTTTTATTGGAGCACTTTTGGTGCTAATATGGTACATAAACACGTCTCCTATAGGGGGACAGGGTACATGGACTCTTAATCAGTGGACATTGAATTACATCGTTGGATTTATGATTCAAATAATTTTATGGGAATTATTATTTATAGGGATTCCAGCCGTATTATTTTTTGCATTAGGAGGATTTCTCTGGTGGAGTAGATTACCAGATGAAGAGAAAGCCGAGTATAAAGCGAGAGAAAAGAAAAACAAAAATAGAAAGAGAAATGCGGGTGGTGAAGGCGGTGGCGGTCTCTTCATGTTTATAGCTTATTGTATTTATATAGCTGTAAACGGAAATTACAATGCTCAATTTGGCTCTCAACCATATAGTTATTGGGTTTTCTCTTGGTTTTATACACTGATGTGGATAGTAATTATATTTGGTATTCCCGTAGCAATTATTCTAATTATTGTATACTTTACATATTGGCGTAAAAAATCAGAATAAACAAATATAACTTTTTTTTTTTTTAATTCAAGTACTAGAAGTATCTTTAAAATTCATTTTTCAGTCGGTTGAAATACTCCCTTTTCTATCAAATTAAATATTGTTTGATAATCTTTAGGAGTACAAGCATTTTCTGGCATTAAATAAAGCGAATAGAAATGGTCGAAATTGTTTTCCTTCATAAAAGTTCGAGCTTTATCAACCATTTCTTTCTCAGACATATTTAACTTGACTTTAGGATTTTCTACAATTTTAAGAGGGTAAAGAAATGAAACATTCAGATGTTTTTCTATTAATTCGTTCATATTGTGGAAGGGTTTTAAAATTCCTGCGAATTTATCTATTTCTTGACCATACTGTTTGTAAATATCGTAAGCTAAGTCTTCCATTATAAATTTAAAATTAGCGGATGGATTTTCCTTTAATGTTACTATTAGTTTAAGGTTAACAAATTCAGTTTGCATAACAATTGAATCCTTGTATTCTATAGTTAAGGTACGAGATTCTTTAGCAGCTTCAGAAATTGTTGATCCAAAGTTACTAATTGCTTGCAAGAAGCCCGAAATTAGGCTCGTGTCTAGTTTTGCTCCGCCAAACGATTGCGAGAAAATATCGATTCCAGATTTGGTATCAATAACTATAACATTGTTGATGTTTGAGACATCAGTACACTTATTCAAGAATTTTTCTAGCTTAGTTCTACGTTGGGAGTGTATCTTCTTGTAGGATATGTAGGATACTAATCCCAGTGAAACTGCTCCAAGCACAATTATAAAAATAATTAAAAATAGCGGAAATTCAGGTGGTGGTGGGTCGTTAGGGGAAATCTCAAATGCTTGCGATTGAACTCCTGCATTTGTTTCACTAGCACTAAAAAAGAACACATAAATAATATATGTGCCAACCAGATCAGTTAAGTTTAGATTATACAAAAAAATTGTTGTGGGAGGGTAAGTTATCGTTTGAGTCTTAACAGGTACACCTGCAGAATCAAGTAAAACGAAAATGTATGTTCCAGATAAGTTTGTTTGAAATAAGAATTCTATATCTTGACCTAATGTGTATTCCGTTTTTTGTATATATAATTCAAATTTAATATTAGGAGTATAAGCGATAATCTCCCAATCTGCTCCATCGGTTATTGAATCGTTTAGAAGAATAATATCATGACTTGTGGTATCTACGATAATACTTGAAGTGATATCAACTTCGTCTCTCAATACACTTATATTCTCCCAGCTACTAGGAAAATTTAACACTACAGTATAATTAGTAGGTTGTCTTACGATTGTAGGATTTACACTCCACATATTTGTTGTGCCTTCTTGGACCACAACGGAACCTGAAGTTAGGCTATTGTTAGAAAGAGTTACGGAATAACTTACATTAAAAAGAAGGCTTTCTGAGGCTTCATTGCTCACAACAATTTGGTAA
This sequence comes from Promethearchaeota archaeon, assembly GCA_013375475.1. Classification (GTDB taxonomy): domain Archaea; phylum Asgardarchaeota; class Lokiarchaeia; order Sigyniarchaeales; family SOKP01; genus SOKP01. Next base: position 153 of record JABXKD010000054.1, on the reverse strand, counting down.
CTTTCACTATTCGGTGAGAAGTCAACTACAGTCTTTTCTAAATATCCTTCTTCTTCGCTCGTAGTATTAGATATCGGATACACTTGATTATCAATGCTTACAGTCATATTAATTTCCTCTGGATAAACCGGAGTCTCTACTTTCTGAATCAAT
>JABXKD010000053.1 GCA_013375475.1 Promethearchaeota archaeon | reverse complement strand
TTATCTCAGAAAGATGGGATACTGTGAGTCTGCCAAAATCCTCATGAGCGTTTAATCCTGTTCCTAAGGCAGTTCCACCTATTGGAATGTAGAACAACTCATCCAAAACCTTATTTAATCGTTTAATATTAGTTTCAATTTGGTTTTTGTAAACTTTAAACTCTAACGATAGAGGTATTGGGACCGCATCCTGTAAATGAGTTCTTCCGACTTTGATAATATCTTCGAATTCTTCTATTTTAGCAGCTAGAACTTCTTTCAATCTATTTAATACTGGTAATAATTTCTTGATCATATGAGCAGTAGATACATGCATTGTACTTGGGATGACATCATTAGAAGATTGGCTTTTATTTACATGATCATTTGGATGTATTGGATGCTTTTTACCCATAGGAAATCCTAAGATTTGAGATGCCCTGTTAGCTAATACTTCGTTCATATTCATGTTTGTTTGAGTTCCACTTCCAGTTTGATAAATATCGATTGGAAATTGATTCAAGTATTTATCTTCTTTTAAAATCTCGTTAACTGCTTGTAGGATAGCATCTCCATTTTCTTTATCGATCAAACCCAGCTCAATATTTGCTAATAGACATGCTTTTTTTACCTGTGCTAGCGATAAGATAAATATATCAGGAAATTTCTTTCCACTTATTTGAAAGTTTTGCAATGCTCTCTGGGTATTAATACCCCAAAATACATCGTTAGGGACTTCTATTTCGCCCAAAACATCTTTTTCTATGCGGTAATTCAAAATTTAAAACAACCAAAATTTGTTTAAGTATAAGGTTATTAGAAACGGATTAATAAAAAAAGTTTATACTAATAGACAATAAGTTTGAACATTAGCTTATTTTTAGATAACGATTGTTGATTGGTTAAGTATTTCACCTTTACGATCTTTACTTTTACCTATTTTTAAGTCTTGAAGATTGATAGTTGTTTTAGAAAAACTTTCTCCACGGTCTAGCCTCCCGAAAGATTTTTCCTTTTCTTTAGAAAATGAGTTAAAGTCAAACTCCATCAAATTTTTAGCTCTATTATTCTTAAATTGCATTAACCAAGAAAACTCGTCCAGATTTAATAAGATATCATCTAATAATGTTACTTTTTTTATTTCTGTAGTGAAATATGTGTCCCGAACTTGAATTGGAATAGGTCTTCCCCATTCTTGTAATTCGTCAATCAACATCAAAAAAAAAGCTAAAGGATGGCTATCAAATGTATATTCCTTAAGTTGAGCTTTAAAATTATGAAGAGCTATCGCTTTTGCTGTTATTATATATCCCTCGTATTCGTCATTATTCTTAATCTCATCTGGAGTACCAAGTCCGTTTAAAAGAGAAAGAGCAGAGATTACTCCGTGATCCAAATTTAAAATACTTTGGTAATTAAATTCTGGGTGACCATCTTCAGTTCTTAAATAAACATGGGGCTTTTGAGAGATTTTATTATATTTATTAAATCCTACTCCTTCCCTTATCAAGGCTCGCGCGTTTTTAGATAAACCATCCTCTATAATGTTCAAATATTCCTCTTGATTGCCTTTCCAAGATAAAGAAATCTCAAATGGTAAAAATTCTAAATCTAAAGTTGGATAACACTTTAACAATTGATTTACAAGAGAAAAATTAACAGCTGTTGTCATTTTTCCTAAAGGATAACCGATATCGTGGATTAATCCGGTGACCCACCAATACTTGTCTTTAAGGAGATTCTTGTCTAATCCCGTCAGATCAGAAATTACTCCCGATAGAGTCCCATGACCAAGATCTTGTTCTAAGAGAAAATCGCCTAAAACTGCGACGCGAAGGGCGTGTTCGGTGTGATCTCTATAGTATTTTCGTACGCTTGTACTGTACAGGAATGCTTCTAGATCTGGTAAAGCTTTTATTAAATATAACAATCCTTTTGACTCAATACCCCGATCCTTTGATACATCATAGAGAGCTGAAGATAAGTTCTTTCGTTTTCCAGTAATCATGCCAATATCAAAATCAAGATCCTCTAATTCAGATCGCGATTCCTCAAGTTCTCGGTCAATAGTTTTCATTACCCAATTGGATATATTTGAGCCCATTTTATTTCGTAATCCTCCAACATTCCCCATTTTAGCGATTTCTCTTTTAGCATTAGCCAATTCTTTATCAATATCTTTAAGAGAGCTGAACTTTTTATCTTTCTTGATCTCTTCTAGCTGTTCAGGATTAACTTCTTTTAAAGATTGTTCGACGGTTTTCATTATATTCTCTATCCATTGACTAAAACTGGTGCTTTGAGAAGACACTCGATCTAATATCCATTTATCGTTAATTCGATATTCTTTCATTTTTAACAATCATCTCTAATCTTTCTTTGATTTTATAATTTATATGCTTAAAAATTATCTTTACTTAATACCGATTATAACAGAATTGTGAGAAATTATGAGTTTAAATATTAATACAAAGATTAAATTAAACAATGGTGTTGAGATGCCTCTTTTCGGATTAGGCACATGGGAAATATCTGAAGGAGACACTATTATTAATGTGGTACGATGGGCCATAAGTAATGGCTATAGACACATTGATACAGCTCGAATATATGGAAATGAAAATGGTGTTGGAAAGGGTTTAAAGATCTCATTAGAAGAACAAGGTATTAATCGAGAAGATATCTTCATTACTACCAAGCTTTGGATTGATTCGTTTAAACACGAGAAGGCATTAAAAGCTTTTGATAGAAGTTTAAACAATCTAGGATTAGACTATGTGGATCTTTATTTACTACATTGGCCAGAACCAACCTATCGGCAAGAAGCTTGGAAAGCCTTAGAATCGATTTTTAAAGAGGGTAAAGCTCGTTCAATTGGTGTTAGCAATTATTATGAAAATCATCTTGATGAATTACTAAATGGAGCAGATATAATTCCTGCCGTAAATCAAGTTGAATTAACCCCATATCTTTATTTGAAAGAGCTTAAAGAGTACTGCGACAATAAAGGGATAATGTTGGAAGCATATAGCCCCTTAACACGAGGTAAAAAATTAAAAGACCCAAAACTCATGGATATAGCGAACAAATATGGTAAATCTAGTGCTCAAATCCTAATACGTTGGGGGTTACAACATAAAATTATTGAAATTCCAAAATCATCTAATGAAAATCATATAATTGAAAACAGCAAAATCTTTGATTTTACTATTTCCGAGGATGATATGGCTAATTTAGATAAGTTCGATGAAGGATTGTATTTGGGAATGTGGAACCCTACACTTTCTCGATGGAAATAGATTATATCTCTTTTAGCTTTTTTTATTATCTTTCTGATACCCAATTATCTCGGATATCTTTAATAGCCGTTCCTGGCATAACATCTTTAGGACACACTTTATTACAGACGAATAACTTTTCACAAGCAGGAACAGCGTCATCTTGCAAAACCCGTGATAGAGAGTTTTTTTGTTTCTCGCTGTCAATTCTCGAATCTCTTACAAATCTGTCTGATTTTGCTAACTGAGCCGGACCCAAGTAGGCAGGATTTTTTGAGTTTACAGGGCACATCCAACATATTCCACATAATATACAATAGACTAGCTTTTCTATTATTTTCATTTCGTTAGGCGATTGAGCCGATTCAGGGGCGATATCGTTCCAATCTCTTGTAAAATAAGGCTCAACTTCTCGATAGTATTTCCAGAATGGTTCCATATCTACTACAAGATCTTTAATGCTGTTCATATTTGGTAAAGGTTCGATTAGAATTTCATTCTCATGGTCCCAATCAGTGATATCTCCAAAAACTACTTCGGGAAGATTCAAAGGTTTCTTAGCTGTTTTAATTGTTGAAACTTGAGTTCTACAAGCCAACATAGGAACTTTATCAATCATGATACCGCAACTACCACAAATTGCCCCTCTACAAGCGTAACGAAATGCGAAGGTAGAGTCATGGTAATCTTGTATGTAAAAAAGAGCGTCCAAAATGCTCATTCCTTTCGAAAGAGGTACTTCGTATCTTTCGTACCGAACAGATCCATTTCCTAAACTTCTATACACCAAAAATTTTTGTTTCTCACTCACTTTTAATCACACTCCACTTAATAATTCCTCTCTTTTACTTCAAATATTCCTAATACGACCGGTTTAGTTTTTAATTCCAGACCATCTTTTACTCGATATATCATTGAATGGCTAAGAAAATTATCATCATCGCGAGAATCGTAGTCCCAACGATAGTGTCCCCCTCTACTTTCTTTTCTCCATAGGGCCGCATACGCAGTAGCTTCTGCAATGTCTAACATAGATCTAAGTTCCAAATTTCGGAGTAAGCCATAATTAAATTTACGATCTTCAGTTGAAACTTTGACATTTAGAAAATCTCTTTGTAGGCCAACCAGAACATCGCATGCTTTTGATAGATCATTATGAGTTCTAAAAACTCCAACATTCTTGTTCATAGTCTCACCCATACTATTTTTGATCTCTATTGGTCTCTTGCCTGTATTCGTATCCCAGCTTTTTAGAAGTCCTTCGACATTCTCTATAACACTATCTTCGGCACTTTTTATGTCGCTTAATGCTGTCTTTTGGGGTAATCCAATTTCTAATAGCTTTCTTCCAATATAGCGGCCAAAGACAGATGTTTCTAATAAAGAATTTCCCCCTAAACGATTAGCGCCGTGAACAGAAAGACAAGAACACTCGCCAATTGTATATAAACCGAGGATATCTGTTTCTCCGTATATACCCTTATACTTCGTCCCGATTCCACCCATACTATAATGTTGACCGGGTTGGACAGGGATAGGTTCTTCTATTGGATCAACTCCAGCAAAGAAAATGGATATATCTCTTATTCCCGGTAACCTTTCCTTTATACGGTCAGCACCCAGATGAGTAAGATCTAAATGAACATAAGCATTTTCGAAACCTCTTCCTTCTAGAACTTCAATATCGTTAGCCCTTGCAACAATATCTCGTGGAGCAAGTTCCATAGCTTTTGGAGCTGTTTTTGACATAAATCTTTCTCCTTCAGTATTAAACAAATACCCGCCTTCTCCTCTCGCACCTTCAGTAATTAATATGTTCGTGCCGTAAAGCGTAGTAGGGTGAAATTGTACGAATTCTACGTCTTGCATCGGGACTCCAGCACGAAACGCAGCACCCACCCCATCCCCTGTGTTAATCAAGGCATTTGTGGAATTTTTAAAAATCCTTCCAAATCCTCCTGTTGCCAGTATAACATACAGAGCCCGAAAAATTACGAGTTCGCCTTTATTTATATCTAAAGTAATTATTCCCGTAATTTTTTCGTTAACGACGATAAGGTCTATTAGAAAGTATTCGTTAAAGAATTCCACGCTATTTCTTACGCTCTGCTCGTTTAATGTGTGAAGCAACGCGTGTCCTGTTCTATCCCCGGCATAACAGGTTCTAGGAAACCCCGCTCCACCAAAGGGACGTTGTGCAATAAGACCAGAATCTAATCTCGAAAATGGAGCTCCCATACTTTCAAATTCTACAACGATTTTAGGAGCTTCCTTACACATAAACATCACTACATCTTGATCTGCAAGGTAATCTGAGCCTTTTACCGTATCAAACGCATGTCCTTCTGGAGTGTCATTTTTACTCTCTTCTAAATTCCCCAATGCTGCATTGATCCCTCCTTGAGCGGCTCCTGAATGGCTTCTGACAGGATAAACTTTGCTAATAACCGCAGTGTTCCATTTTTCCGATAATTCTAAGCCTGCTCTAAGACCACTAAGACCTGCGCCTACTACAACTACGTCAAATTCTTCGATTCTCATTAAGGATCTTATCTCTCAACATCAGATAAAAAGATTTTACTTATAGAATAAAAACATATGAAAAGATTCTTTATCCAAATTTAACTTAGTTTAAAAAAGAAAAAAAAAGTTATAATTCGAGTTCTTTAAGTTCCATTCGAATGGCTTCCGTTTTTTCTGGCTTTAAATCGTACAACACAGTGAATAAAATCATCACGATTATTATCAATATACCAGGAATCGTTGTAGTAAGTATTCTTATACCCAATCCGGGGAATCCTATAAGAGTGTAAAAAAGAGAAGTTATGAAATTCCCCATTATAACAGCCAAACCTCCAAACATCTTCAATATTCCATAAGAAACTCCTTCTGAGCGTCTACGATTAGTATTTGCGTGTTCGTCGAACACATCTCCCACCAGAGGGATTAATGATCCTGCTCCGAGACCAAATGTGAATCCAATTATAGAGGTTAATATCACTGTTATAAAGATGTCGTTGATAAAGAGAAATGGAAGGAGTGTTGCTCCCATTACAAAACCTGAAATTATGGATACTTTTAAGTGCCCAATTAAATATGAAAGAAGGAAACTAAGCGGGAGTGCGATTAAAGACCATATTATATATCCCATAGAAAAAAATGATGCAATGAAATAAGGGGCTCCTAAAACAAATATTGCGTAATTAAATAATCCTGAAAGAAAGAGATAATTAAATAATCCGAAGGTTATCCACCGAAATAGTAATACAACGAAGTTTTTGCGTTTAAAAATAGCAAAACCTTTGAACATATCTCTCAAGAATCCTTTTTACGGGGTTTGTTTTGGACTGAAATAAGTATCAATTAACTCTTTCTCTTCTAATAATCCAAATATGCCAAGTGAAAGCGTAACAGCAAATACGATAGCAACTGGAATAGCTAAAATTTGAAAAGAGGAAGGATCTCCATAACCGATGAAAAGTGGTGCAAAAATCCATATAATAAAAATTCCAATTGTACTGATAAATTCCGTTACTACCCCAATGAGCAATCGTTCTTTGGGATTTCTAAACTTATTAAGCAATAAGGCCGAATAGTTCGATGTAAAGAGTGAAAAGACAACATTATAAAGCATGTAAAAAGTTGTGAAAATAATAAAAAAAATCAATACATCTAAAGCGGGTATCCAGAATAGAAGTACAAAAAAGATCGGTATTTGAAAACCAAAAATCATTATCCAAAGAAAGCGTCTTCCCTTGTTTCGAGTAAATGGATAGTTTCTATCTGAAATAGATCCTAATAAGGGTTGAAAGAATGGAAATATCAATCTTATTAGTCCAGTAGGAATAATAATTACGAAAATGGGTATTCCTATTACGACGTTGTAATGAAAGAATAAGTATGATGATAAGTATGAATCTAGGCTCATTATGCTAAAGAACGGAAGCAAAAAAAGATGTAAGTTACAGCAGTTGGAAATTTTCGAATAAAACTATTGAATGTCATGTTTTTGAATTTTCTAAAATTTGGTTATTTTATTTTAACATTATCATATATATAAGTATTCATGAAAGAAGTAGTAAGAGATAGAAAAAATTAGTAAAATGGACAAATAATTTAATTTGTGAGTCGATCAACTAGCATTTCTTTAAATAATTGGACATCTTTCCAAGAAGTTGCACACCGTATCAGATTCCCTTTTTCGTTAATTTGAGTTAAGCCATTATGGGTAACTTCGATTTTTAATTCTTCAATATTAAGTAGATCTTCAGAGAAACCGAGATAAATCGCTACGGTGTCAAAGAGGGCCGATGTTTGGTTCTTTTTAACCATTACTAATTTCGGAATAAGCTTCTTTTTCCATATATTATAGTTTTCCTTTATTGATTGGACAACTAAATTGTTGCTCTTCATAAAGCGCTCTAGAAGCGAACCTTTTAGTATAACATCTCTACAGGTGTCCAGTGGCGTAATCGTTTTCTCCCACTGAGCCTGAAATACCTCTCTACACGCCTTTATGTTCTTTTTCACATTATACTCCTTATGTTGTGTTTCTGAGCCCCCATATCCCTTGCGAATACTCCCCTGCATCCCAACGAAACGCGAGTTATCTACTATGTTAGGATTCAGTTTAAGTGCTTCTGCAACGGTACCTAAGGGACCAATAGAGATGAGCGTTATAGGAGTAATAGAATTGGTTATTGTAGAACAGATCATTTCCGCAGCATTATTGTGAACAGTACCAGGGTATTGCGATATATCATAATCTTCTACCCATGGATACTGCCACCCTTTTTTACTATTTTCTGGAACCCCAATCCCTATAGGAATGTCAGTTCGACCAACACTTTCGAGGAATTTGGCAACTAGTTTTGCTTTTAGCGATGTATTATCTGATGACGTTGTTATTAATTTAACGTCTAATTCTGGGGATTTTAACAATAAACCTAAGGCCCATGTATCATCAATGTCCAACCCTATATCAGTGTCAAGAATTACTGGTATCTTTTTTGTCACAAAAATCCACTATCCTAATATGAAACAAATGGAAGAGTGGAATTTAAAACTTAAATGTTTCTAGATTATTCTTATTTGAAACTTTCGAGCAATTGGTTGAATTTAGCTTTATCTAGATCTCGTTGATATAAAGCTCGCTTATCATCGTTGTATATTTGAACATTTTCGTGGTAGGGCTTTCTTTTTGGATTCTTATACAAAATTCCTAACGCGAGTTTATCAGTATCCAGGGCTAATTTCATGGCTTTCATTTGATCAAATGGATCATGAGCCTCGTCTAGGTAAAAACTCTTCTCTTTGTACCATTGATATGTATTTACGCGATTAAAAGTAACACAAGGACAGAGAAGATCGATTAGCGCGTAACCCTTATGATTAATCGTTTGTTTTAGAATTTCTTTTGTCTTATCTAGATCACCAACAAAAGCTCTTGCTACGAAGGAAGCATTAAGAGAAATCGCTACTGCTAAAGCATTGAAAGGTTCGTTTATAACTCCAAAAACTTGGACCTTTGTTTTGAAACCTAATTGACTCGTTGGCGATGCTTGACCTTTGGTTAAACCATAAACTTGATTGTTATGTATCACATTTATGATATCAGGGTTGTATCTAATTGTATGAAGAAAATGGTTCCCTCCTTCGCTTAATGTGCACCCATCACCGCTTACTGCTATTACTGTGAGTTCTGGATTAGATGCTTTTATTCCCAAAGCTGCTGATAAATAGCGACCATGTAATCCGTTAAAACTCTGAGCCTTTATAAAATGGGGAAACTTTCCAGCTTGTCCTATTCCAGAAACTAACACAAATTCATGCGGTTTAATTCCTAAATCGGTTAAAGCTTCTTTCATTACTTTTAAAGCGTTATAGTTACCGCAACCGGGGCACCACGAAATTTCAACTTCATCCAAATCAAAGTCTTTACTCGATATTTTCATCACCCTCTATTACTTTTTTTAATTTATCATGTATTTCTTCAACCGAAAATGTGTAACCACTATGTTTTAAAATCCTGTGATTCATATTGATGTGCGTCTCATTTTCCAATAGTTTTCCAAATTGACCGGTAGGATTCTGTTCAATAGAAATTTTTATTTCAGCTTTTATTAAGTAATCAAAGGCAGCTTTGTGGACGGGATAAATTTGCCTAAAGAATAGAAACCCCACATCGTCTCTATAAAGCATCTCCAAAGCCTCTTTTATCAAATAGTAATTACTACCCCAACTGATAACTAAATACTTGAAATTTTCGTTTCCAATGAATTCGGGAGGTAAAGCGATTTTTCTTAGAAGTCCTAGCTTTTTAAATCGTTTCTGGACTGTTTTTTTACGAATTATTGGATCTTCGGTAATTTCACCTTTTTCGTTATGAGTATGAGAATCAGCATCAACGAGTCCTTCACCATATCCGGGAACTCCTCGGGGCGAAATCCCACTTTCTGTAAACCTATACCTTTCATAGCTCGAATCTGTTTTAATTAAGTTCTTATTAATTACGAGAGAATCTAAATTTAGCGAATTAATATTGTAGTAGGAATCAACTAAATATTGGTCCGGTAGAATGAATACAGGTACGTGATATTGTTGAGTTATATTAAATGCTCTTTGTGTAAGTGAAAAAGCGTCTTCAATAGAACCGGGAGCAAAAATTACTTTCGGAAAAAAACCCGCTCCAGAATATAAAACAAGCTCAATATCTTCTTGACAAGTTCTAGTTGGCATTCCGGTTGCGGGTCCTGGACGCATTCCGACAACGATTACAAGGGGTAATTCTGTCATACCCGCTAAACTAATACCTTCAGACATTAAAGAGAAACCTCCTCCAGCGGTAGAAATAAACGCTCGAGCACCAGCATAAGATGCCCCTAGCGCTTTATTAATTACGCTAATTTCGTCCTCAGACTGATCTACAATTATATCGAAATCAAGTGCGTGTTGAGCAAGAAATGTTCCAATTCCCGTGGATGGTGCCATCGGGTAGAAACATGCGAAGTTACACCCCCCAGCTATCGCGCCTAAACCTATAGCTTGGGTTCCATCAATGATATAATCGTCTGTTACTTCTGGGTTTTTTTGAATCTCAACTTCCTTTTTAAGGATGTTGCTTTTAATCAAACTTTCAGCGGTTTCATACCCAATATCAGACGCTTTAATATTATTCTCTATAATTTCTTGGCCCTTGCTCTTAAAAATTTCAGAAAGTAAGGAATGAAGTATTTTGTTATCAGCTTTAAACAGACGCATAATCGCCCCAAGAGCAACAATGTTGGCGTAAATTTTACCACCAATGCTTTTTGATAACTCTTCAAAAGAAATTTCAATCTTTTCGCTAGCAAGGTCAGGTATAACATCTATAAATCGTTTTTCACCGATAATTAGAGTATTTTGTGAGATTCTCTCCTTTAGATGAGGTACTGCTTGATCGCTTAGTGGAATCAAAACATCAATTCGATCAACATATGCGCGAACGGCCTTCGACGATACACGTATGGTTGTGGAATTAACTCCACCTCTGACTCGACTCATGTACTCACGAGTAGCAAACACGTAGAATCCTGATTTTTTCAAAGATTTTGTAAGTAATGCTTCAACCGTTTGAATTCCTTGCCCAGCAGCACCACAGAGAACAATCGAGAGATCTTGATTATAATTTGGATTTCCCATCAATTTTCACAGCCTATAATAAACGATTTTTTTTTCTCAAATTATTTTTAGCTTATATTAGAGAGTCATATCTGAAATTAAAAAGCCTTTTTTTATAGTTTATAAATACTAAGGTTATAGAAATTATTATGATTTATAACAAAATTGGGTGAACTATACCTATATTAGGGATTAATCTCATTTCACACTACATCGATTCCACAATTCGGGCATATTTTCGCTTCTTTATCTATTTTATTTCCGCAGTTGTGACAATGCAATGCTTCAATTTTTTGTTTAGGGAGGGTTTTTGGAGGGATTACTATTGTCATTCTTTCAAGTAGGGAAAATAAGCTAGAGAACAGACCATTATACCAAGATTCTTTGAGTTTATCAACCCGAAATATTGTTCTTGAGAGAGGTGTAGCTTCTACTCTAATCAAAGATTTACCGTTTTCCAAATCGTAAATATTAATTCGAATTCGCTTCTTCCAATTCGGATCGTGGCCCGTATTAGTATTCATAGTCCCTTGTTTAGTCTCTATAAAAGTAGGAAGATTACTCTTTTTTATTTTAGCTTTATGTTGACTGCTTACCCATTGTATTGAGAGCTCGAAAGCTTTATCAACGGGAATTTGAAGCGTTTCCTCATATATCACATTAACATTCATGAGAGCTCCTATCAGAATTTAATATACACCAATACAATGGGTTTAGATTTTTTATAATTTTTCATATTACATCCAATTTTCTTCAAATATTGATAGACAGTAAGATTTGAGAGAATTTACAAATAAGTAAGATATATAAGCAATCTGGGGGAATATTTAAATATCCAATGTTTATCAACTAAAAATATGTAAGAGATGAGAAAATGGTATTAAAGGCTCCAAATGGAAGGGATTTAACAACTTTTTATAATCAAAATCCAGGCTTAACTCTACCGTGTCAAGATAGTGATGAGACAGATTGGTGGAGATTATCTCCTTACAATAGAGAGGAAACTAAAAATTATGTCTTAAAATTGATTGCATTACCGTTGGTGGCTTCAGCAGCCTTTTTCTTTATATTTATTCTGAGTTTGTTTAGTAATCCTATAATTCATCTTATAAGCACAATTTTAGTCTTCATCGCTGCGCTCTTTTTCAATAGTTACACTCGAGAACTTATAAGAGCAAATAGATATGAAATTACGGTAGCAGATGGGTTGATTGATGTTCCAATCCCTTACGACATCAATCAGGAAGCTAGTTTGTTTAAATTTAACCTAAATACTATACAGAATCCACATGAGTATACTTTAGGGTTTTTAGGCGACATTATGATGATAAACAACCATGAGTTAGATTTTGATCCATTAGTTTTACAATTTTTTAGTGACGTTGATTTAATCGTAGGTAATCTCGAAGGAATTGTTAGAGCCTCGGGTGATACACTTGGAAAACAAGCACATTGCCCAAGTATTTTCAGAAAGTTGCAAGGTTTATTAGGTCCTAATAAACCATTGTTATTATGTTTAAGTAACAATCATAGTAGTGATTATGGTAATAGAGAATTCGACATCTCTTTAGAACTAATACGAAATCAACCTCAAGCGAATATACATGTATTTGGCCGCCATGATACTCCAAATGTCACTATTAATGGCTTCCCAATAAATATTGCTACAGCTACACAATGGAGCAATCAGAAAAATTGGGAATGCATTTCCGAGTATACAAATACAAATGTAAATAACGGATTTGGTGCTCTCCATAAAGATGATCATGTTAATATATTTTTTCCGCATTGGAGCTACGAAAACGAAAAATATACCAGGGATGATATCCAAGATCAAGCAGATACACTTCTTACTGGAAATGCTAAAAGATGGGATTTAATTTTCGGCCAACATTCTCATACTCGTCAACCGATACAGAGAGTCACTGATCCTGATTCAGGATTAAACAAATTAGTCGTTTTCTCGGGAGGGAATTTTACTTCAGGAGCAGTTATAATCCGAGAACAAAGACACATATATGGAATTATAATGAAATGTCGAATCGGTCTTCTACCAGGAAGCAGAGACCAATATGCTATAGGGGATGTTGAATGGCGTAAAACTTATAACGATAGACATATTATATCAGGAACCAAAACCATTTGTATAGATAGAGAGAAATATCGGATAAATAGAATCTATTCACTTATCTTAGGTATTGCGGTAATCGGTTTGGTAGTGCTCCTTAAAGTCCTTGAGTTATTCGGTCTAATCTGATACCATGATATTAACGACTAAGTATGGGATATCATTAGATTTTTACTATCGTACGCATTCACTACATGGAATAGGGTGTCCAAATAATAATGAGAAGAAGTGGTGGAGACTTACTCCGTACGATCTTCAAGAATCTTTATATTATTTATGTAAACATATAGCGTTGCCATCCATTGGGGTGATAATCCTCCTAATATTTCTTTTTTTTAGAATTTTTAATATTCCTGTTAGCAATTCTCTAATTTCGTTTTTTTTGTACATTTCTATTTTGTGTGTGGTTTTAACTATCTTATACATATACAAAAAAGTAAGATATATAAATAAGCTGAGAGTATAACTAACTATCCAATGTTTATCGTTAATAAAGAGTTAAATAATCCAATTAAGATTGATTTTTAAAAAAAAAGGTGACAATTTGAAACTCCAAACTTTAAAGAATAAATCCTTAGATGAGTATTATAGCTCCCCCGAAGGAAAGAGTGGTGGGATTGAGGAGGATATAAAAGCCGAAAAAATGGGAATGAGCCCCTACGAGATAGAAGAGACAATCTACTATTTTGGTAAGCACCTGGCGCTACCGGGAATCGTAGGTGTGTTTATTCCTTTAACGATCATATTTGGCATATTTGAGAATTCTTTTATTGAAATATTGAGCTATGTCATTTACGCTTTAGCAGCAATCCTTCTTCTAAGTGTGGGGAGAGAGCTCATAAGAGGATGGAAATATAAAATCAAAGAAGGAGCTATTTATTTACCGGGACCATATATCATTAAACGTGAAGCGGAGAATTACGAACCTATTATTAATGAAATAACTGAACCAAAATATAAAATAGGATTTGTTGGCGATATCATGAAAATGAATAAATTTGGTCTAGAATTTCATCCTGACATTAAATCGTTCTTTAAAGACACTGATCTAATAATTGGTAATTTAGAGGGGACAATTTCTAATCAGCCCTGCCCAAGATTAAAGCAAGCACATCAAGAAAGTATCCTCACACAATTAGAAAGCTTGTTAAGCGATAGTAATAAGTGGTTACTTTGTTTAAGTAATAATCACAGCGAAGACTTTAGTAGTACTCAATTTAACAAAACTTTACATAAAATACAAAATAGCCCTAATTTTGATGTCTTTGGACGACGAGATGTATCTTTTATATGTAACGAAAACAAAGACATAACTATAACATGTGCTACGCAGTGGAGTAATCAAAAGACTTGGAACTACACTTTCAAATATAATAACCCCACTACTGCCAATGCAGACGATATTGACAATGATAATGATAAATATCCTTTTCCTCTCATTAAAAATACAAAGTTCAACATCATCCTTCCCCATTGGGGTTTCGAAAACGAAAAATATGTGAGGACAAGATTCCAAAAGGATGCTAAAGCACTACTAACTGGCATAACGCCTAACTATAGAGGACTTAAAAAAATCTATAAAAAAAGATTTTTAAGAGGTATTTTTGCTCATCCTGATCACAAATGGGATCTCATTTTTGCTCATCATCCCCACGTGCTTCAGCCGATAATGAAAGTTCCGGATGAAATTAAAATAAAAAACAAAGAATCTTTTCCCTATAATAAAGTAGCTGTGTTTTCGGCGGGTAATTTTACTTCAGGGGCCAATATCATTCGAAAAAAGAAGCACATTTCCGGGATAATCATGAAATGCCAAATTGGTCCTTTACAGGGACATGAAGAAAAACTCGCCATTGGTAAAATGGAATGGCGTAGAACAAAAAATTTTAAAACTCGAGTGGGAAATAAACCAGCAAAACTAGTGTGTATCGATAACGAGAAATATCGAACATACAATAAACCCTTTCTCGTTAATGGGATGATATTATTTATTATATTTCTATTGTTTTACTTAATTAATTTGTATTCCTAATAAACTTAAAGAATTAATTTCATCTACTTTTTTTCTTTTGGATTATTTTCTCAAAAACACTTCTAGTAATCATTACAAACCTAATTCCCGTAATTTACGAGTAACTTCTTGTTTTTTGGTACCTTTCAGATCATACCACTTATAAAAAATTAACGCACCCACGATGCAAACAATGAAAGGAAGTAATCCTTGTATTATCCGAAGACCTAGTAAAGGTTCAAATTGATGAGAAACATTGCGCGGGTCATAATGTGTGAGTGTGTATATAATTGCTATTATAAAACTCTGAATCGATACGGAAATTCGAAGGAAAACATTCCTAATTCCAATTAGTGTAGTCTGTTGATGCTTCTTTATTTTCAAAGCGATTTCATCGTAGCAATCGGCAAAAACGGGTGATAACATAATTAAGAACGAGGAGCTTGATGCTCCGTTAAGGATGCTGATTAAATAGAATTGAAAGGCGTCTGCAATAAAAACATTAAATAATAAACTTACTCCGTAGGAAGCTAAACCTATTGTGTAAGTTTTCGAATGGCCTATTTTTTTAGCTAAGCGAGCCCATATAGGTATTGTTACAAATGAAGATAAAAGCATTAAGATTGAACCTAAACTTCTTATGTATTGCCCCTCTTGTAGAACATCATCAACAAAATTGACTGCATTCATACTCATTAGACCAAACGAAATCATGAATGTAAGATAAGAGAATATAGCTAACATGAAATTTTTTTGTTTTAAACATATCTTCAATGTTTTTAAAAAGGAAATTTTATCCGAGCTGCCATGCCCTACACTAAATCTTTCTTTTATCACGCTATCCTCCTTAGCTCCTGGTATAAATACCGCAAATGAAAATGAGAGGATAATAATGCTGATAAATGCAGCGATTGTGTACGATGTTGGATTCCCGGAATCAATTATTTGAGACCAAATTGTAATTGCTAAGAAATTTGCTATAAATGTGAAAATTTGTGTTAATATTCCTCCTTTTCTACGATTTTTATCTCCTCTAAAATGAGCAGCAAAAGCTCCAAAAGAATGAGTTTGGAGAAGAGAATACGATAAATCGTATAATAAAACGATTATTATGTAGTAGATTAGAATGGGCAATACGCTCTCAATTCCTGTTACTTGAGGAGGTGTAAATAGGAAAAAAAAAAGAATAATCGTAGGAACCCCTCCAATAATGATCCATGGAGTATGAAAACCTCGCTTTTTGGTCCATTTGAAGGGTCTATCGGTAAGATATCCCATTACAGGGTTAATCAGCATACTCCATATTGTGTATATGGCATTTGCGATTGCCATATATATATACCATAAACCTTCTATACTTTTTAAACCAAGTTCACTTACATAGAATGTCCAGACAAAATTAGTAAAGGCTACCATTAAAAAAATATTCAAAAAATATCCGGTTGAAAACATTGCCATCTTTATAAGACTTGATTCTTCAGATTGAGCCGGCTTCGCATCATTATTTAAGGTTGTCATATTTTATTCCAGAGTTTATTCTTGATATTTAGTTATTCGTTCTATTATTTATTAAAGTATTCTTCCAAGAAGCAAAAAACAAGGGATTGATTCAAATTATAGAATATTAGAATAAGTTTTATTAACTACTGAGCGATTTTTAATTCAAATCTAATTCTCCCATATATTCATTAACAGAGGTTTTTGTCATTAGATTGCTCGAATACGAGAGTAAGGAAATTTTTAGTGAGTTTGGTATTCCATTAGTTAATAATATGTTGATTCTTAAGGGCGAAGATATTGAGGAAAAAGTTAAAGATTTTTCATTCCCGGCATTAGTTAAATCGCAAATCGCTATAGGAAGCAGAAAAAAAGCAGGCTTAATAAAAATTGCTAAATCTGCAAATGAGGCAATTTCACTGTGTGATGAGTATTTTAAAAGAAATGTAGCGGGGTTTGAGGTTGAAGCAATTCTTATTGAAGAACTCGTAACAGTAGAACAAGAGTATTATTGTTCCGTAGCCTTAGATGCTTCTGGGAGACAATTTTATCTGATTGCTAGCAAAGAAGGGGGGATTGATATTGAAGAGGTTTCTAAAACAACACCAGACGCAATACTTAAAGAGAGTTTTTCCTTTCAAGATGGGATCTCTGAAGAGTTAGCAAACGGAATTGCCAACCAATTGGGACTTAGTGGTAAACAAAATGCTGAGGCGTCCCAAATATTCATGAAATTATGGGATATAGCCTTTAAATTAGAGGCACAGCTTGTGGAGATAAATCCCCTGGTAATGACGCCTTCTGGATTATTTGCTGTAGATGGCAAAATGATTTTAGACGATGATGCGGCATTTCGGCAGCCAATCGTTCAAAGATTACAAGATAGAAAGTTAAGTGATTTAGAAAAGTTAGCAAAAGATGCAGGGTTTTCGTTTGTTGAACTATCAGGAAATATCGGGATCTTGGCAAATGGGGCTGGGCTTACTATGGCATTACTCGATATATTATCCGAATTAGGTTTAAAGCCGGCTAATTTTTTGGATGTTGGGGGAGGAGCAAGCAAGGAAAGAGTCTATAAAGCACTCGAATTAATTTTTAAATTAAAACCTAGTGCAGTTTTAGTGAATATTTTTGGAGGTATCACTCGTTGCGATATAGTGGCTCAAGCGATAATTCAGGCTCTTAGCGATTTTTCAAACGCTCCGCCAATGATAATAAGATTAACAGGAACGAACGAAAAGGAGGGAATTGTCTTGCTTAAACAAGCAAACATAGAAGCGTTTCAAGATATTATGAGTGCTGTTAAAAAAGTAAAAGAGGTGCTTAGCGAATAATATGTATATAAATGAAAACTCAAGAGTTATAGTTCAAGGCATAACAGGAAAACAAGGAATGTTTCATACTAAACTGATGCTTGATTATGGCACAAAAATTGTTGCTGGAGTAACACCTGAAAAAGGAGGTCAAGAAGTATATGGAGTTCCAGTGTTTAACAAAATGAAAGAGGCAATCCAAGATACTGATGCAGATACGAGCATAATCATTGTTCCAGCAAAATTCACTTTTGGGGCAACAATGGAAAGTCTAAACGCCAGAATTAACATGACATGCATAATATCCGAGAATGTACCAATTTTTGATATGATTAGGCTTGTAGAGAAAGCTAGAGAAAAAAGGTTACATTTAATTGGCCCAAATTGTCCCGGAATGTTAATCCCCGATAAAATCAAATTGGGTATAATGCCAGACGACATGTGTCATTACGGCGATGTCGCAGTAATTTCAAAGAGTGGAACTTTATCATACGAAATAACAAAAGCAATAGGAAAAAGTGGTATCGGAGTTTCTGCTTATGTAGGTATAGGTGGTGACCCTGTGAGAGGAACTACTATGCAAGAAGCTGTCACATATTATTCAGATGATCCTAACACAAAAATAATTGTCCTTATAGGGGAAATTGGAAGTGACGAGGAAGAAAAGACAGCTAAATTTATTAAAGGCAACGTTTCTAAACCAGTTATAGCTTATATTGCTGGAAAAAGCGCTCCAGATGGAAAGAGGATGGGTCATGCTGGAGCGATCATTTCAGGCGATTTTGGGACCGCAAAAGGAAAGATTCAAGCGTTAGAAAACGCTGGAGCATTAATAGCAGATTTACCCTGGGATGTTCCAAAAATAATACAAAAATTAATGTAAGTAAATACGCTGTAAGAATTAAATATAAAATCTAGAAAAAAAGAAAAATTTTGATGACAAATAAAGTAAAAGTGATTAAATCTCATCATTCAGAGGTGCTGATTCCTTTTCAAGCTGAAAAGGGTGAGATTGTCGTTGGTAAAGAAAAACCTACTCAATGGGAAGGATGGCTTTATTGTAGAACTAAGAATGGAATTTACGGTTGGGTCCCTAAAGCCTTCCTTACTCCAGTAAAGGAATCAACTGAAGAGTTCCAGTTCAATCGTGCTTATAATTCTTATGAGATTACCATATCAAAAGGAGAATTAGTTAAAATAAAGGAGATAGAAAGCGATTGGGCATTGATAGAAAATGAAAGTGGAAAATTAGGATGGATTCCACTGGAAAATCTGGATGTTACTAAATAGCTCTGTAAAAAAAGATATTGAGAGAAAATAAATTTCTACTTTTTTTAAAAAATGCAATCAAGATTAAACTACTTTTGAATAATTATTTATATCACATCTAATCTATCTATTACTAACCTTAATTTTATAAGAAGGAGAACAAAAAATGGGAAATATTTTAGTTGATTTGAAAAAAGCAGTTCTTGAAGGAGATGATGATTTAGCTGCTGAGCTTGCAGAAAAGTCTCTAACTGAGGGATTAGATCCTTACAAAATTATGAATGAAGGTATAATCCCAGGAATTCAAGAAGCTGGAGAATTGTGGAAGCAAAACGAATATTTTCACACAGATATTATTTTATGTGCTGAAGCTTTCCGGCTAGCTATGGAAAATATTGAACCAAAGCTTTCGGCTGGAGAAAGAGGGTCCTCAGGAAAGATTGTTATTGGAACGGTTGCGGGGGATATGCATAATTTGGGTAAAACTATGGTTAATGCAACTCTTCGAGGAGGAGGTTTCGAAGTTATTGATTTAGGAGAAGATGTATCGAAGGAGGTCTTTATTAAAACAGTTAAAGAAGAAAAACCAGATATCTTGGGTTTAGGATGTTATATGACCACAACAATGCTCGAGATGAAAGAAATAGTCAAACATCTTGAAAATGAAGGATTGAGAAACAATGTTAAAGTGTTAATTGGTGGAGTACCTTGTACTCAAGAATTTGCTGATGAAATAAAAGCTGACGCTTGGGGTAAAGATGCATTTGATGCCGTAGAAAAAGCAAAAGAGGTTATGGGGTGATTTAATATGGCTCAAACAGGTGAAAGGAAAAAGGATTTAGGAAGTGTTCTTTCGATTGGTGATAAAGGGCATATTGCTATTTCAGCTCAATGCCATGATCATGTAATGTATTTAGCAGAAGTTCCAGCTAAAACCTTTTTTACTGATTTTAATTTAAATTTTGAAATAGGCGGATTAGTGGGAAAATATTATGAGTTAGATGGTCCAGCAGGAGGATATGATTCCTATAATTTAGAAGTAGAAGCGTTAGGAGGTAAATTAATTTATGGCGAAAATTCTATGCCTACTATTGATTTCCGCCAACCGTTAATTAAGAACTATGAAGATTTAGAAAAATTAAAAAATAAAAAAATCGATTTTTATAATGCTGGACGCTTTCCGATGATCCTAAAGACTTCAGGCTCAATGGTGAGTGGATTATGCATATTTTGCTCGCCTTTTAGCTTAGCAGTTGGATTGATGGGATTTCCAAAACTCGTTAGAGCAATGAAAAAGGACCCAAAATTTTATCATGGAGTAATGAGTTTCGCCGTTGATGATGTTTTAGCACCTTGGATTAGGATACAAAATGAGAAAACAGGTAATTTAATGGGAATAGGAGCTGATGCGTGGGCTAGTGTGCCAAATCTATCCCCCAAAGAGATGATGGATTTGATTGTACCCTATAATCAACGACTCGAAAAAAAATGCAACGAATTTGGAGTAATCACGATGAATGTGACAGCAGACTATTGTGAAGAACGATTAGAAAAATTTGATGAGAAAATACTTCATGATAGTTTTGATGTACAAATTGCAAGCATGGGTGGTAACCCCGCATTGTTCTTAGTCATGGGTCGATGGCATGAATACCCTCTTGAAGCAGTACGTAATTACACTGAAAAATTTCGAAAAGAAGGTAAAACTGTGTCAATTACAGCAGGGATTAATGCTCGATTGCTCCGTGATGGACCCATAGAGAAAATTGTAGATAATGTTAAAAGATTCGTTGATGCTTTTGGACGAGATCATAACCTAAGTATTCTCTTATCAAATGTTCCTGCAGACACTCCCTCAGAACACATTCACGCGGCTGTAGCCGCAGCTCATACTTATGGAAAGCTCCCTATCGCAGACAATCTAGATGAAATTGAAGTAAAAATTCCAACTAAAAAACCTTTTAAAGAATGGAGAATTGAGAATGAATCTGTTATAAAAGCTCAAATGAAAGAAGAAGCTAAAGAACAACGATGCGGTCTTGCAGGATTATTATGGCAACAAATGGGACAGATAAATCAAAATGAAAAATTCAAAGAAGAATATGCCGATGCAAAGATGAGTTTTCTCTACAATCTTACTGACCAAAGATATAGCGCGTTAATTACGGTTGAAAACGGAACGCTAGATGTAAAACATATTGAAAATGATAGCGATACTATTAAAAATATTGAAGTTGATGGTTCAATAGCTTGCACTGCCAGTTTATTTTTCGACTTCACTGGTGGAAAGATTTCTAAGGTTAGTATGTTAATAAAAATGCTCACAGGAAAGTTGAAAGTTAAAGGCATGAAAAATATGCAAGAATTAGCCAAAATTATGGCTTTGTAAAATTCATTTAATTTTCTAAAATTTTTTTTTTTTAGCTCATTTTGTTCAAAAGAATTTGTTATATACTATCTTTACACTCAAAATCATACCTATACTTGAAAAAATTCATGCGATTACCATATAAAAGGGAAAAGAATCCCATATAAGTCATGTAGGTAAAATTTTTATTAAGGTTGAGTTTACAGTAATTATAATTCTTTGACATAACATTAAAAAAAAATAAGAGAAAGAGAGAAAATTGGCTCAAAAAAATATTTATGAGTACGATGCGAAAAAGCTTATAGCGAGCGAATTACCAAAGTATTTTCCGGAATTTAATTACCATAACAAATTAGTTGTTATTGATTGCGAGACTGATTTAGAGAAATCAATCTCAGATAATTCGTGGATAAATACAGAAAAGGTTGTCGTTAAACCTGACCAGCTTTTTGGAAAAAGGGGGAAAGCAAACTTACTTCTACTAGATGCAAATTGTGATGAAATGAAAGATTTTTGCTATAGTAATTTAGATAGAGTATGCGAGATTGGAAACGTGAGGGGTGCCTTGAAACGCTTACTTGTAGAACCTTTTATTCCTCACGAAAAAGAATACTATGTCTCAATAACGACCCAAAGAGACGGTGATGTCATTCATTTCAGTTTTGAAGGGGGTATTTTCGTAGAAGAAAATTGGGATAAAGTTATTCACATACCCATACCGTTAGGCACGGATATTACATCGTTCGATTTAGAGGGTAAAATGCCAGATTTAGGAGATTCTAAAAACATCTTAATTCCGTTTATTAAGGGACTATATCGGGTGTTCGTTGATCAGGATTTTACTTTTCTTGAAATCAATCCTTTCGCAATAACTGAAGATAACAAAGTAGTACCTTTAGATGTTAAAGCGAGACTAGACGATACCGCTATGTTTCTTCACACAGACACGTGGGGAAATCCTAACAATCCGATTGAATTTCCAGCTGGTTTCGGACAAACTATGTCTGAAAAAGAAGCATATATAAGGGAATTAGACGAGAAAACAGGCGCTTCCTTAAAACTGAAAATCTTAAATCCAGTTGGTCGAGTTTGGACTATGGTTGCGGGGGGAGGTGCTTCAGTTATCTATACTGATACGATAGTTGACTTAGGATTTGGAGAAGAGTTAGGGAATTATGGAGAATATTCTGGAAATCCATCAAGAGAACATACTGAAATTTACGCTCAAACGATAATTGACCTCATCACAGAAACTCCTGACCCCGCTGGGAGATCAAAATACTTAATAATTGGCGGAGGAATTGCTAACTTCACGGATGTAAAGGCTACATTTACTGGAATTGTTAGTGCCATCAAGAATTCGGTTGAAAAACTGAAAAAAGCGAAAGTTAAAATTTTTGTGCGAAGAGGAGGACCAAACGAGAAACTAGGCCTTGAACTTATGAAACAAGTAGGACAGGAAACCGGAATTCCAATAGAAGTATACGATAGATATACTCATATGACTAGAGTTATCGATTTAATTAAACAAGCAGAAGAAACAGGAGGAGCATAAAATGGAAGATTATGAACTTTTTAATAGAGAAACCCAAGCAATAATCTACGGATTTCAAAGAAATCCTATCCAAAGAATGCTTGATTTTGACTTTGTAAGTAAGAGAGAAAAACAGTCAGTAGCAGCAATAATTAGACCAACTCAAACTGCGGCGATTAGTTATCACAAAGTTTTTTATGGGAATAAGGAAATTGTTATACCTATCTATAAAACGCTTGAATTAGCCATGAAAAAGCACCCTAATGCGGATGTTACGATAAATTTTGCTTCTTTTAGATCTTCGTACGAAACTAGTAAAGAAGCTCTTGAATCTGATACAATTCGCACGGTTGTTATAATAGCTGAAGGTATTCCAGAAAGACAAAGTCGACATTTAATAAAAATCGCAAACGAGAGGAATAAAAATATCATTGGTCCAGCTACTGTAGGTGGAATTATGGCAGGTGCTTTTAAAATTGGAAATACAGCGGGGACCTTAGAAAATATTATACTATCCAAATTATATCGTCCCGGATCAGTCGGGTTTGTATCAAAATCAGGTGGTTTAAGCAACGAAATGAATTTTATGATTAGCCAAACAACTGATGGTGTTTACGAAGGCATTGCCATTGGTGGCGATAGGTATCCTGGTTCGAGATTAATCGATCATCTCATGCGATACGAAGCGAACCCTAAAATTAAAATGCTAGTAGTGTTAGGTGAAATTGGTGGAACCGATGAGTATGCGATTGTGGACGCTTTGAAAAACGGAAAAATAACAAAACCTATAGTTGTGTGGGTAACTGGAACAGCAGCGAAGATTCTGCCTAAAGGATTACAGTTTGGTCACGCGGGTGCTATGGCAGATAGTTCAAAAGAAACCGCGGATGCAAAAAATCAGGCCCTACGAGAAGCTGGCGCAATTGTTCCAGAATCTTACGAAGATTTAGACAAAGAAATTAGAAAAACATTCGACAATCTAAAACATGAAGGTAAGATACAACCAATTGAAGAATTTGAACCTCCTTCCATTCCCTTGGATTATAACGAAGCTGTAAGGTTAGGTAAAGTAAGACGACCAACTGATGTAATAGTAACCATATCTGACGATAGAGGAGATGTTCCTACTTTCGCTGGCGTTGGATTAGATACTATTATTAAAGATAATAAATCCATCGGATATGTAATTGGTTTATTATGGTTTAAGAGAGAATTACCGGACTTCGCCCAAGAATTCATTGAGATGGTTATCAAATTAACAGCTGATCACGGTCCAGCAGTTTCAGGCGCTCACAATTCAATAATTACAGCCCGTGCCGGAAAAGATCTAATGTCCTCACTTGCGTCAGGAATTCTTACAATTGGTCCAAGATTTGGTGGAGCAATCTCTGATGCGGCTAAATACTTTAGAGAAGCCTTGCAAAAAGAAATGGCACCATTGGAATTTATGGGTTATATGAAGGATGTAATCCAAATTAATATCCCAGGAATTGGGCATCGAATCAAATCTGTCCAAAATCCTGATGTACGAGTTACACTACTAAAAGAATTTGTATTTAAAAAGTTTGAAAAACATCCTCACTTAGATTATGCTTTAGAAGTGGAAAAACTTACGACTTCGAAAAGAAATAATTTAATACTGAATGTTGACGGTTGTATAGGCATTACATTTCTGGATTTACTTGAAAATTTAGATTTCACCAAAGAAGAAATTGAAGATGTAATCCAAAGTGAAGCATTGAACGGTCTTTTTGTACTTGGAAGGTCAATTGGAATGATGGGGCATGTATTCGATCAGAAGCGTCAGAGAGCTGGCTTATTCCGACAACCTTGGGACGAGATTCTATTTAGTGATTAGAGAATCTTTTTTTTTATTTTTTTATTATTTATTATTATCCTTTTTTTCTATATATCCTGAACCATAAGGTAAACCAAAAATACCAGGTTTAACCATAGGAGCGTGAAAGTTCCCTTTAGCCCATGGAGCAGGAAATTTTTGAGCAATAGCAGATGAGAGTAATGCGATTATGAAGATCAGTATAAAAAGGGCATAGTTACCCCAGATCGTAAGAAAACCCAAACTGATTGTTGCATTGGGCAAGTGGCAAATAAAAGTTTTAATGAGAATTGATTTAGGTGTGTCATGCTCGGGACTAACATATATATCCCA
>JABXKD010000052.1 GCA_013375475.1 Promethearchaeota archaeon | reverse complement strand
AAAAGAATAAAGGGTATTTGATATTGGCTGAGCGGCACCCCGAGAATATTGTTATCTGCATTGATACATCTAGATCTATGTACCGCGCAGACTATAAACCAAATCGCCTGAAAAGTAGCGTAGAAGCCATCAAAAAACTAATAAGCGAAAGATTTTCTGAAGACTCTAGTACTGCTTTTGCGATGGTTAATTTTTCAGATAAGCCAAAAAAGATTTTAGATTTTACAAATAACCAGAGTAAGATATTCGAAGCCTTAGACTCTTTGAAAGTCTCAGGAAAGTCCGCTATGGGCGAAGCTTTAGGGCTTTCAATTAAATTGATTATCTCAGAATTACGTAAAATCCAAGCCAAGATTCCTCGTATCCTTGTTATTTCTGACGGAAATTTCACTACGATGTCTATCGATCCCTTGAAAATGGCTCGTTTGGCTCAAGGTTTAAATGTAAAAATAGATTCGTTTCGTTTGGGCGAACTATCTCCTCTTAATACTTTAAAAAGGATGAGCGACCTCACGGGGGGCAATTATTATTATAATAATGACGATCAATCCTTGCTAAAAGCAGCACACGACTTAGCAATCTCAAATATAAAAACTTATGGTGATGGAGCTAGTTCTCTAATCGAAAATCCCGCTTTTCTCAGAAAAATTGCTGCTGATCTTTTAAGAGTTCATGATTTAACCAAAGACCAAGAACAACGCTTATTACAGATTAGGGGTTTAGCAGATTATAAAAAGTGTTCAATTTGTTTTTCTGATGAAAATCCATATACGAAAAGTTCGTTCTATGTTAGCGGTAGATATTGCCCTAACTGCCAAACACCATATCATGTCCATTGTTTATCCTCTTGGGCTAATTCCCAAAAAGAGAAAAAAATGAAGCAAGCTGGAGCAGTAAGGTGCCCTCATTGCTTCTACTTATTAAAAATTCCAACTGAAGTCTCCCAAGCCCAAAAACTCACATCTTTAGCAAAACCAATAATTAAAGCTAAAAAGGAGCCCGAACCGCCCGAACTCTCTCACGTTGATCAAGTCAAATTTAGTGACTTAGATTCTGATGCAATGTTTGGTTCATGCCCTGTGTGCAATTTTATATTTGAGGAAGGACAAAATCTTTTAAGGTGTGGAAACTGCGAAACCCTTTACCATGAACAATGCTTTAAAGATTTAACCAATAGTCGCTGTAAAAAGTGTGGAGTAAAACTACATCAATATTAATCGCAATCTTCTTTTTTTAATCTGTCTTACTAATAACATCTCAAAATACTAAATAAAAAATTTATAATTTAACCTAATATGAATAATGATTATTTTTTATATGGTAATGTGAAATTAGGAGTCGGTAATTTTACGATTCCTCCAGTTTTAATCGGAACTATGTTTTACCAAGGCCAAACACTCGTTGATAGGAAGGATGCGCGCCAATTTGATCTGAAGAGGGCAAAAAAAAGGATTGATGCTCAAAAGAGTTTAGCACACCAATATAAACTCTCAGATCTAATTGAAATATCTGCCGTTACTCCCGAAGCTATGGTTAAATACCTAGATTTTTATTTAGAATATTATAATCCCCCATTTGTTTTAGGTGGTAGTTTTGATGCAAAGATTGCCGGAATTGAATATTTAAATGAAAATGGTATAAAATCAGATGAATATATTTATAATTCTATTTCAACTCTCAAGAATAAGAAGGAAATTGAGCTCTTACAGAAAAATAAAATAAAATCTGCTGTAGTTTTAATTCTTGGCTCAAACAACATGAGTTCTACGCAAAGATATAGTTATATAACAGAAAAGAACCAACCTGGAAATGTTAGTATAATAGAAGGATTGAAACATCTTGGGTTAGAGAAAATCTGGATCGATGGAGGTGTTATTGATATTGAAAGCCTTTCTCATATTCTTGATACACAACAAATGGTTAGTAAAACTCTTAAACTCCCCGTAGGGACGGCACCTACGCTTTTTCTTTTCAAATATTCTTCTCCTAGGTTAAATCTTAAATTTCATACAAAGTATCGTAAAGCAAGCGTTATGTTTATTGCATCTTGGTATTCTAACTTTATTTTTTACGGAGCAATTGAAGATGCAAAAGAATGTTTTGCGTCAACTTACCAAGCTATTGAACTAAAAAACGTGATGAAAAACAACAACGTTAGACTTTTCGATAACTTATGAAAGTGTAAAACGAGATAATATTTTATTATCAAAATTTAAATAAGGTTAATTGCATACAATAACTAAGGTAAAATAGCGTAAAGATTACTTAATTATGTTTCCTAACTATTGAGATCTCATTAATCTCTAATTAAAAAGTGCAAACTCGATCATGTATAAAAACGAAGAAAAAGAAGAAAAAGAAGTTGAAGCGATCAAAATAATTGATTATGCTGAAACCTTAGCCGATAAAGGAAAAGGAGAAGAAGCGATAAAAGAATACGAGAAAGCAGCGCAAATCTTTCTAGATTTGGGCAGTTATATTAAATTAGATGAATTATATATCCGAATTACTCACATCATTTCTCAATTTAGAAATAATATTCAAGCAACTTACCGGTTAAAGTCAATAATTCGAAAAACTGAAGAATTAACACTCTACGAAATATCGGCAAAGCTATTAATTCAATTAGGAAACATTTCATTTAGAATGAGAGATTGGGAAACTGCAGGGGAAAGTTGGAAAAAGGCTTCGGACTATTTATTAAAATCAGATCCAGAAGAATTTAGAAATTTAGGTTCAATTCTCCTATTAGAAGCGGGTCAAGCGTTTGAACGATCCCCTTTAACAAAAGATACCGGAAAACAGCTGATATTACAAGCAGTAATGATATTAAATGAATTCGATGATCTTTACAAACAAGAAGAAAAAAAAGCCCACACTCTACTTATTAATAAAGAATTTGAAGCAGCAGCTAATAAATTTTATACTATCTCCACATATTTTAAGAAATCCTTGGATAATCTCGAAGATTTATTAAAAGACGCAGAAGATAAAGACACTGTGCTAAACGCGAAGGCCAGATTCATTCATTTTGTTGCGGAATATCAAACCTTTTCAGCTTTATGTTTAAATGCTACTAAGAATATAGAATTTAACGATCGAATTGAAATTCTTGGACTCGATTCTATAAATCTATTCAAACAATCAATATCGCTACTGAAGGACTATCTTTTTCACATTCAAAAAGATTTTGATAGAGAAATCATCTTAAGAGTTACTTTTGACACGATGTTGCTATCAATTATACAACGGATGTTAAATATTGAGGAATTAAAATGTAGCGAATATTTGTTAGAGGAACTCGAAAGTAATAAACCACTCGTAAAAGCTCTCAAAAAAAGCCCATATCTTAAAATCGTTGATAAAATTGAAAGAGTAGGTTTAAATGACGCCTTAAGCGATCTCCTATCGATAAATTTAGGTCACTTTGAAAAAATCAAAAATATATTGATAACTAACTACCAGGAGAAATAGTCGCAATTTATATTAAAAAATTTTGTGAAAAAAAGTAATAGCTCAGATATTTATGATTATTTTATCAAATTTCACTTTACTAATTTTTCTTACACCATGATTGCCTGAGCAATAATCGCAATAGATTAACCCTGCTTCTTGAAGTTTTTTAATCTGAGCTGAAATATTTGCTTCTGTCATGTTTAAAATTGAAGCAATGTTAGAAACATCCATTCCCTCATTTGATTTTTGAATTAAATTGAGAATAAGACGTCTAGTTTCTGAAGTGAGTGCTTTAGCTACTTTTTCGATTTGTTTGTCGGAATGATTCTTTTGGGAATCTTGAATTTCTTCATACAGTTCTAATTCTAACACTTCATTTAATTTTGGATTTTTTAACTCTGAATCTGTTAATTCAGAGTTTGATAAATTAGTTTCGCTCAACTCCATGTATATCTCTCAACCCTAAACAAAATTTTTAAGTGATCTTTTATCTTGGGATACATATTTACAAAGTTTATTCAT
The DNA here is from genome assembly GCA_013375475.1 of Promethearchaeota archaeon. Taxonomy (GTDB): domain Archaea; phylum Asgardarchaeota; class Lokiarchaeia; order Sigyniarchaeales; family SOKP01; genus SOKP01. The sequence continues at coordinate 22,148 of JABXKD010000052.1, read as the reverse complement.
ACTTTTAAGTGTAATTCTATATTCATTCGATAACTTTTAACTACATATGTTACAAATTCCTACAATTAATACAAAAAAAAGTATATGAAAATAAAAATCCCAAAATCGTCTGTCTTTAAAATTTATAGTCAAATGATTTAATATCATTCTTAGATTCTTTAATTTATATTTCTTATGAATAATGTTAAAATTATTCTTTTTGTTTTAGCACCTCTTTTAATCAAAAAGTTGTTTATTTAAAATATAATACTTTAAAACGAATTTAAGAACTAGTATTTTTTTTTTAAAGCAAAAGTAATAAGACAAATTAGTTAAGAGAATTTAAATTGAATAAAATTCTGAACCTTTCATAGATTCCGCAATTAATATCTAATAGATTTTTACTCTTAAGGTAGACAATTAAAAGATAATAATTTCACATAAAATTCCCATGAATTTTTTTTAAAAACATACTAATTAAAATACTTTGATTACATTAATAACATATATAGTTAAATGCATACAAATTTTACAATTATTTTACTGAGAGGTAATCTTAAATGAGTAAGAATAATGGACCAAAAAGGCCAACTAAAGTCATAACAATCAGAATTGATGAAGAACTAAACGATCACTTAGATAAAATGAACAAAAGGCTAGGGATTACTAAAACCAGCTTAATTAAACTTTATCTAGGGCTCTCTAAATACTTGGTAAAACAGAAATCGACGCTTCAATCCTTAAACGATCGTGATTTAGTGGTTGTAAAGAGAAGTTTTCTACGGAATTTAATTGATAGGATGGATGAAAGCGAACAATTAAGCTTTGGAGATAAATTGGGAGTGTTTATAAACGATATTGCAAGAATTTACGGAAAACAAGAAGATATACCTTATAAAGTTGATTTTTGCGATAACTTAGGTTATCTTAGTAGTATACTAGATGATGACAATAATTTACTTGTTGTAAAAAAATTTGGTCCAAAGAAGTTCGTTGAAGCTTTCTTATGGCGTTTATTCGAGCAAAAAGAGCTAGATCCTAACTATATAGAAGAAGAAATGAAAGGAAACAAGAGTTTACGCCAAAAATATAGAAGTCAAATACAAGAGTTAGATATCTCATCCTCCCATTATTCGTACGAATTTGCGAAAATTCCAGAAAATAGTAAGGAGAAGAAAAACTCCTAATATTTATCAATAATTTCTTTTAGACCCAGTATTGGAATGATAATATTACCAGGTCTGAAGAGTAGTTCATAGGATAATTCGTGTAATACTCTTTCAATCGTAAAGAAATTAATTAATGTAAAATTAAGGTTAAGGCTTTTTTCGAGTATTTTACCCATTATCTTGTTTTCCCATAAATTAAGGAGTTTCAACGCAATTTCTAGTTTTTTATGTTTCTGAGTAGTTTTTGAAGATTTTCTAAAATAAAGGCTGTAGAGGAATTCTGCTGGAACTTCAAATCTCTCTTTATCAACAAATTCTCTCTCAATGAAATTGAGTAATGTATTAAATTTAATGTAACTTAAAGATCTCAAAAAGCTGCCTAAATCCTTTTCAATTGGAAATTTTTGCTTTTTTTGTTCTTCAGAAAGTTGAGGATCACCTTCAAAATCGATAAAATAGAAAGTATAATTACCATTGATTTCATTGTATAGAATTTGTTGAAAGTGAAGATCTTGATGAACGGGCTGTATAATAATCTGATCAACATCAAATTCAGTAAGAAATTTCTCGATTATATCTTTAATATCAATTAGTATTGAACCTATTTTAGGAGACTTATAAAAAGCCTCTTCAGACCCTCTCCTCATGTTATTTTGGATGCTATTTACCATATTATTTAATTTGTCTGAATAATTCTTCAAGTAATCTTTACTCATCACAGTCTCTTTCGAATAAAGTGGATCGTTTTTTAATAGTAAAGCTTCATGCAGTTGCTTAATCTGGAAACCTATCTTCTCAGAAACATTTATTGAATCAGCGCAATATTTTTTTATGTATACAGACATGTTATCTTTATCCTTAAGTGAGGAAAAATCTTCACTTACGGTGTTGAAAACGGAATTAATCATGTGATTAAGTTCTTTCCAATAAATATCGCCTAAATTTCCCTTGTTCGGAACATTCTCAAGAACACCAATCGTTTCTCTCTCCTGAATTTTTATAGTTGCGTATATTTTTGGAGCATTAGGAAAATTATTTTTTACTAAGACAAATAGTTTCCTTGGTTCTAAACTCCCTGAATATTCTTTGTATGATTTTAAAACGTACGAGAAAGAATTTTGTTTGGGATTCTTTTTATTTGATATTCGTAATAAAAATAATAAATTAGTTGTGTTTCCACCACCTAATTGCTCTAATCTATATTCATATCTCTCAGGATATAGACTGGCTTCAATAAGATTGCGAACTTTCGACATGTTAATTTCGTCTTCAAATTGTTCAGAGTACAATGTAAGGGTCATAGACAAATTCGGAAATGTTTCTGAAATTTTTTTATCAAAGAGCATCTTTTTCCAAAACAAAACGCAATACTCTGCTTCGATAAGGTTAAGATATAGTATTTTTTCTTTTTGATTGTCATGTACACTTAACGCAACTATTTTGCTAAAAGTGTTCTCCGTTAATTTAACCACATTTTCCCTAGTGTTTTCATCTGTTTCAAGTATATCTTGAATTTTCGTGTAAATTATCACAGGGAAGAAGTATGATTTAGCATAATCTTGTGAAGTTATTTCGATTATTGTTAGAAAAATTGTTTCTGAGATCATGTTGAAATATTTTATTGAAATTTTGAACGATAGGTTTGATAGCAAAGATTTATCTCCAAACCATCTTCTTGAAAGGAGCCATCCTTTAAATTCGTTAGAGTTAAAGACCTGTTGGAACAAATTTTTATCAAAATAATTTCTCATAATAATCTTTAAGTTTTAATTATAATTAAAGATTTTACCAAATCGAACAGTTTAAAACGGTCTGATTGAATGATTCTTTTTTTTCAATAAAGTATTTGCAAAGAAATTTAAGTTCATTAAAGCTTAATTTTTTTATAATAAAAAATTACTATTTCCTAATTATGAGCGTAAAAGAGATTTACCTACCAATTGTATTTCACTTTCATCAACCAGTTGATAATTTCAATTCTGTTTTTGAAGATGTCTATAAAAAAGCATATAGTCCTTTAATTGAAAATATCTTCAAATATCCGGAGATAAAGTTTACTCTCCACTTTTCCGGTAACTTATTGGAATGGTTATTAGATAAGAAGCCAGATTTTATAAAAATGATGAAGATAATGGCTAAAAGGAGCCAGATCGAAATAATAGGTGGAGGATATTATGAACCTATTTTTGCGATTATTCCTAATAGAGATAAAATCGCTCAAATAAATATGCTTTCTGACTTAATTACCAAGGAATTCGGATTAGAAGTAAGAGGTGCTTGGCTATCTGAGAGAGTGTGGGAACCAAACTATCCATCCTTTTTAAGTAAAGCCGGTTTAAAATATGTAATTGTTGACGATAACCATTTTAGATCTACAGGTATACCAGAAACAAACACATTTTATTCTTACATTACTGAAGATGAAGGAAAAACACTTAGGCTCTTTCCAATTAATGAGGAATTGAGATATCTGACTCCATGGAAACCTACATATCTCTCTATTGATTATTTAAGGAAGTACACTACTAGTGAGGGTGACAGGATAGCTTTGTTAATTTCCGACGCTGAAAAAATGGGCGTTTGGGGCACTACACACCAAATCTGCTACATAGATGGACAGGGGCATGAAGAGGGAGACGAAGGCAAACCTTTTATTCCTGCGTTTTTCGATCAGATATTAAAGAATAAGTGGATAAAAACTATTACTCTTTCGGAGTATATGGATACATATCCTGCAAAAGGTTTAATTTATCTACCAACCGCAAGCTATGATAAAATGGAAGAATGGGTATTACCAACTAAAGAGAGAAAGCAATTTGAGAAGATCAGAAAAGAACTAAAAGAGAATCCAGAAAAACACATGGAGTATTTATTTTTAAAGGGAGGATTTTGGAGACATTTTTTAGTAAAATATCCTGAATCAAACAATATGCATAAAAAGATGCTTTTTGTTCGAGAAAAACTGATTCAAATCGAAAAATTAGTAGCTGAGATGGAGATTGTAGAAAATAGAAGCGAGGTTAAAAGTATGATTGCAGAAGCTTGGAAAGAAATATACAAATCACAATGCAACGATTGCTATTGGCATGGATTGTTCGGAGGTGTGTACTTACAATTTTTACGATTCTCAGTGTATTCTCATTTGATAAATGCAGAAAAAATTATTGATAATTTGAATGCAGAATTACGGTCAAATAAAAATAAATTCATTTCAATTACACCTTTAGATTTCACTAAGGATAGCAGAACGGAGTTTATTATTGAATCCGATCTCCTAAATGTTTATGTAAATCCTTCAGACGGGGGAACTATATTTGAATTAGATTATAAACCAAAGTCCTATAACTTATTAAATACATTAACCCGATGGCCAGAAGCTTATCATGATAACGAGGATATTGATATAGAAGAGATTATGGTTGATCGTTATAAAAGAAATATGTTAAGATTACGATTCTTTCAAAAGGAAACTTCAGCTAAAATGCTTGAGACTGACCAATACAAGGAATATGGCTCGTTTATCGAAAGCGAATTTAAAGTTATTCGAAATGAAAAGGATAAAACATCAGCAGTATTAGAACTCGTGAGTAACGGTAATATTAAAGTCCCTACATCAAACGAGAATTATCCTTGTAGTATCTTTAAGATAATTAATGTCGAAAACTCTCGGATTACCATAACGATTAGGGGTAAATTTGAAAAATTACTCGGAAGGGAAGATTCACTAAAAAACATATTAAATTCTCTCTATGTAGGCGTAGATCTTCCATTCTTTTTTAACGGCGACCCTTCAAAATTTAAATGGGAAACTGATCAAATCGCATTTATCGATAACGATAATAATGACTTGTTAAAACCACTTGACTTTGAAGCTCTTAATATTAAAGCCGTTGATGAATCATATGATTTGACTTTAGAATACTCGTTTCTAAATCATTCCAAACCAAACGCGACATCCATTAAAATTTTTAAATTTCCAATAATCGCGTATGCTTTTACAGACGAGGGTTATAAGGAGATATATCAAGGGGTAAACCTCATTCCTAAATTTAAGTTAAATGAGGAATTTGAATTTAGCATAATAATCGATATTAATTAATGATTATTCAAAAAATATGATTTTTTCCTTTATATTTGTCGGTTTTAATTACCTTTATATATTGTTAAGGACATAATAACAACTATAATTTCATAAAAAAACTCAAGGTAAATAAGTTTTTGACTGAAAATAAAAGGGGAAAACAAAACGGTTATACTTACACCAATAAATCTGTGAAGAATAACATCGAAAATAACAAATTTGTGAAAAACATAAGAAAAAAATTAATGCAAGAACGGTTAAAAAAAAACTTTTTCAAATTAGATTTATAAGAATAATTATTTCCCCTAATCAATCAATCTGATTCGGGAAAACCATATTTTCCTATTAAGGGGACAAACCTGACACCCGTAACCCTTTTAGAATCGAAATTATTATCTTTTTTTGTAACAATGTAAAGATCTTGACCCCATTCTTTTGAACCAGCAGGAATACATAGAATTCCTCCGTTACTTAATTGTTCTTTGAGCGGAGGAGGCACTTTTTTTGGAGAAGATGCGGTAACTAAAATTTTATCAAAAGGTGCTTCTTGAGGATATCCTAAAGTTCCATCTCCATGAATCACCGTAACAGAATCCCTATATCCTGCTGTAAAAAGGCTTTCCCTTGCGGACTCTGCTAATTCTAGGTGTCGTTCTAGCGTATAAACATGTCCAAGATTTTGCGAATCTTCAGGGGCGACGATCTCAGCGCATAAGGCAGCGTGATAACCGGAACCAGTTCCAATCTCCAGAACTTTGTCTCCCTCTCTAAGATCTAACAATTCGCACATCATTGCATTCATGTGGGGTGCAGATATTGTCTGTCCCAATCCTATTGAAAGTGGAGAATCTATATAAGCGGAAGATATAGCACCTTTAGGCAAAAAGGTATGCCGAGGAACTTTTAACATTGCCTTAATTACATCAGGTTTAGTTAAAAAATCTCGATTTTTAAGGATCTCAACCAGCTTTCTCCTCTTTTCTTCAAAATCCATACGCTTTCTTCACTATAAAACATTAATATTTATCGTTTTCTCGTTTAAACCATTTGATTTATGTTTGATATATGATATAAATTTTATCATCTTTCTTTACTTCCTTACTAAGCCGCATATTTACTTTAAATGGGTTATCGTACCTTTTTTTATAAATATTTTTAATATTTTCGCCCTTGTAGAGCATGTGCTTGATTTTTTGATGATGATAAGTGTCGTCCCCAGTTATTATTATTTCATCTCCTAATTTTAAGTTAAATTCCTTTATTTCTACTAATATATTAGCAGTCATGCTGTTTTTATCAAAAGAAACAATCCTCCCTAGGTAATTTTTTTTAAATGGAGATACATTTCCTCTTTTTTCTAACTCAACGTCTTCAATAGTTGGCCTCTGAAAATAGAATCCAGTATGAAATCCGCGATTATATACTTGATATAATCTTTTTAACCAATCCTGAACCTTCTCTTTAGAAAAAGTAGCATCAAAATAACTGTCAATAGCTTCTCGATAACAACTAGCTACCGTCTCAATATAAATTGGATCTTTCATCCTACCTTCAATTTTGAAAGCATCAATATTTGCTTCAATTAATTCTGGTATGTACTCAATCATGCATAGGTCTTTTGCGTTAAGGAACATTTGACCATTGTATAATAATTCATTATTTTGGTCATCAATTACTCTCCACTCTCTCCTACATGGTTGAACGCATTTACCTCTATTTGCTGAAGCATCTTCAGAATCACAAATCGTTGCAGATAAATAACAACGACCAGAGATCGATGTACACATCGAACCATGGATAAAGCACTCAATAATGGTTTTATTCAAGTGGTGTTTTATAAGTTTAATTTGTTCGAGCGATAATTCTCTGGCTAAAATTATTCTTTCTGCTCCGAAACCTTCGTAAAATTTAGCACTTTCAACATTTGAAACATTTGCTTGAGTTGAAATATGAAATTTAACCCCTTTTTGTTTCGCAAATCTTATCGCTGCTAAATCGTGAGCAATTATAGCATCGACATTAGCCTTTTTTGCCAAAGAAATGAGATTTTCCAAGTCCTCTAACTCGTTATCGTATATCAAAATATTTGTAGTTAAATATGCTTTTAGTGGTGGTTTTAATTTATGACAAAACTTTACGACTTCATCTATATCTTCTCGAACGAAATTTTTAGCTTTCGCTCTCATATTATAGTTAGTAACACCAAAATAAATAGCGTTTGCTAAACTACCGATATTAGCTAAAGAGTCCCAATTCTGTGCGGGAACTAATAATTCAGGTTTTTTAATAATAATAACGTCCTTTATGATTTATTATTCGTAATTTACTGATTTAACAATATCATCTTTAATATTAAAATTGTATAACATTTTTGATTATTAAGTTTCTCATTCTTTCCGTGAAATAAAGGAATTTTGAATAGTTTGTTAACTGAAAAATTTAAAAATGTTGAGTTTTATGTATATTAAAACAAAAGATGTTCTCATAATTGTCTAAAATACGCTAAGGCATATTTTATAAGAAATTATGAATAGGCGTATTTTGTTATACTAACTGATGTGGGTTGCATGATTTATGAAAAGCAAAATTAGAACGTTTATTTCAATCTTTCTACTTATTTTAAGCGTATTGATTGCAAGTAACAATCATTTCGAATTAAGTTATGCCCAATCGAATGGAGATTCGTTAACTATTCCAACTAATTTTGTTATACACGAGTTTTCAAAGGCTACTGGAACGATTGAAAGTAATAACTCTATTAACGTAGAGATAAAGTCTCCAACATGGAATATAACTACCATTGAACTAAACTTTACAGATGTTAAATTAGGAAGAGAAGTAAAAGTGATTGAAGACGAATATGGTGAGTATGACCTAAAGTATGTAGATAAAAAAGTGAAAGCCTTTGGAGTACAAGTTAATATTACAGAACCTACGATCGTTTATGGTGTAAAAATTTTTGGTTCTATTTTGGTAAATTCTTCAGAATCTATTTATTTTCAAGTTAACGGATATGATAATTTAAAAAATTGTCCTAATAGTACAATATACGGAGCGCCAGTATTGTTAAATATGACTAATTATTTACTATGGCACACTCAGACTTTTTTGAGCCCTATTCCGCTTTCTGCTGGGCAATATTTCTTTGTTCTTAATGGAACAAAGATAATTACTTCTGAACCAGCAAAATATAACTGGGCTTTTAATGGAGTAGACCCTAACTATCCAAACTTATACGCTTCGGAATATACTCTCGGTGCTTGGCTTAATGGCGTTCAAGGAAAACCATTTTTATATCAGATAATTCAACAAGTCAATAGATACTATAACCCCGAGAGCATCAATATGACCGCTGAAATTGACGGCGTGTCTTATAACATAACAAATGGTATAGATTCAGGAACTGGCAATTTAATTCTATCTAATTTAAATTTTTCTCCAAACAATGAAAACTTACAAATCCCCATAAGTAACGGAATATCAGTAGGTTTATTTTTTAATTTATCATATAGCCTACAGCTTAAAGGTCTTTTCTACTCTGAAAGTTCTGTAGTAATTCAAGAAGGTATTGATAATAGTTGGGTTATTAACCCTGAAATTACTAGGTATAGTGAAAATTATTCGGTTGAATTTTCTTTCCCTAAAAGCTGGTATAATTTAACTTTTGAAAGAAATGGAGCAAATGTAACATCAGATGTTTTTATTGATTATATTAACAACTATGTAACAATACCAAACGATACTATAACAGAGGGAGCAAGTTGGTTGATAACTGCTAGTTCTACTGAAATTTCATTTGGTTTAACTGTTGACCGAACAGAATTTTTAGCAGGTCAAGAATTAAAATTTTTCATTGCTGATCCTGTTTTAGAAGGAAATTATACTTTTATTTTAAACGACCCGTTTCACGATAAAATTTACACGAATAATAAAACTATACCTTCAATATCAAATTCGTTTACTTATATTATCCCATCAACTGCTTTGGATGGATCTTACGAAGCATTTGTTTACTGGTATAACGGTACCGATGCGGGTGTAACAACTCAAGTTTTTTCGATAACATTGCCATTTACAGTTGACTGGGCATTAATAATTAGTATAGTAGTTATAGCGGGATTAGGATCAGCGGTAACATTATCATCGGTTGTGCTTACTAAGAAGAATAAAAGAAAAAAACTCGCAGCAAAAGAAAAAATTATCAATAAATTTATGGATATCTTGAATTTAAATTATATAATTGTCATTGAAAAGAAATCCTCTCTTAATGTGTATGATAAGGCTTTTACTGAAAAAAGATTCGATTCTACACTAATTTCAGGCTTTTTAGAAGCAATCCGTACTTTTGGATTAGATATATCAGGGTCAGAAGAACGCTCACAAACAGTTAAACTCGAATATAAAAACTCAAAAATCTTAATGTCAGACTTTAAACATTTCAGGCTCATATTTATTTTGAAAGATTTACCTTCTCCACAGTTTTATGAGGTAATTAACGATTTGTCCTTAAAGATTGAGGAGAAATATGGAAATTACTTGAAAGAATTCAAAGGCAATCTTCAGCCGTTTGAAGGTATTGAAAATTTACTGAAAAGCCACTTGGGCACTTCATTCTTATATCCTCTCAAGCTAGTTGGACCTGGTAGGATGAAAATTTCTCCCACAGAAAAATCCTTAATAAATAATGCAATAGCGGTAATGAAAAAAAACCAGTTAGATTACTTTTACATAACCCATTTAATGGCAGGAAAAGTTTTTAATTCGAAGGAAGTAGAGGCTTTATATTCACTAATAATTAAAAGAATTTTCAATCCGTTTGTTTAATTTTACCTTATTTTTTTTACACTATAGGTTTAAACACTGAAAATGAATTGATTAACTAAATAAATCTCTTTTTCGCATAATTAACTAAACCACCATCAGAAATTATTTCCTGGAGGAAAACTGGTTGTTTTTTAACTGTATAATAGTGTTGTGAAGTTGTATTGTCTATTTTTCCTGATTTAAAATCAATCTCAAGCATATCTCCCGTTTTTATATCATCAATATTTGATAATTCTACCATTTGTAAACCTATGTTTATAGAATTTCTAAATAAAATCCTAGCAAATGATGGTGCGATAATACATTTTATCCCACTTGCTTTTAGTGCTAAAGGGGCTTGTTCTCTACTTGATCCACAGCCAAAATTTGAATCCGCAACGAGGATAGAATAATTGTTGTCTTTGACTTTTTTTACAAAAAGGGGATCTAAATCTTCCATACAATGGCTTGCTAGAAAATTTGGTTCTGAATTTACTAGATATCTTGCCGGAATAATCAGATCGGTGTCAATATTTTTCTGGTGATATTTGATTACTTTTCCATTCATTTTCTTTTTTTAAATTTCCTTAATTATTTTAATTGGGGAGATGTAATGTATCCCTTAATTGCTGAAAAAGCTGCTACCGCAGGGCTCGCTAAATAAATTTCGCTTGAGATATGCCCCATTCTTCCTTTAAAATTCCTGTTTGTTGTGGATATGACTCTTTCTCCTTCTCCTAGAATTCCCATATGGCCTCCTAAACAAGGACCACAAGTTGGAGTAGACACGATGGCTCCAGCTTTAACTAAAATCTCAATTAAACCCTCCTTTATAGCTTTAAGATATGTTTCCTGAGTCCCTGGTATTATGATACATCTTAGATTAGGTTTTATTTTTTTATTCTTTAAAATTTTCGCTGTAATTCGTAAATCTTCAATTCTACCATTCGTACAAGAACCAATAACTACTTGATCTACTTCTATGTTCATTTTACTAACTTCTGTTATTGATTTGACATTTGCGGGCGAATGTGGTAATGCTACTTGGGATTCAATTTTATCACATTCGATTTCTATTATATCGATATATTCAGCGTTTTTATCACTTTGGAAATTCTTACCGAGAGCAAAACCGCTTGATTCTAAGTAGGAATTTGTCACTTTATCGGGAGCTATGATTCCATTTTTAGCTCCGGCTTCAATGGCCATATTGCAAATTGTGAATCTATTTGCCATGGATAATTTACTAATAACATCTCCACTTAATTCCATAGATTTATATGAGGCTCCATCCACGCCAATCATGCCTATTGTATACAAAATCAAGTCTTTTCCGGAAACCCATTCTCCTAGCTTACCGGAAAATATGAACTTAATTGACTCTGGAATTTTAAGCCAACACTTCCCCGATGCCATCGCTACACCTAAATCTGTGGAACCAACACCAGTTGCAAAGGCTCCAAGAGCCCCATATGTACAAGTATGTGAATCTGCTCCAATAAAAACGTCTCCAGGGGACACTAATCCTTTCTCAGGAATAAGACAATGCTCAATGCCACCCCTACCAACTTCAAAATAGTTAACTATGTTGTGTCTCATAGCAAATTCCCTAAGAATTTTACTCTGAATAGCAGAAGCTACATCCTTATTTGGGGTAAAATGATCTGGGATCAAAATTATTTTCTTACTATCAAAAACATCTACATTCTTTTCACTTCTAATCTCATTAAATACATTAATGGCAATAGGAGCGGTGATATCATTAGCCATACACTTATCAATATCCACCATAATAAAATCGCCCGCAGATGCACTTTTATTCTTGCAATGTTCTCTAAGAATTTTCTCTGTGATTGTAGAGCCCATAATATAGATCACCCAACTTCTTTAAACAATTTTACGAATTTTCAGAGCTTTTTCTTTTAACGATTAAGTTCAAACCTTTTACAAGAGCTAAAACTGAGGACATTATGATGTCTTCGTGGGTAGCGCTAGTTTTAACAATCATATTACTTTCGATATCTAAAATTTCTAATGTTGCGTGTCCTAGTGCTTCAGTTCCACCCGTAATCGCGTCAAGCTGGAAATTCAATAGCTTAATGTTGCTCATAGGCTTAAAACATTTAACAATCGCTTTTACCGATGCATCAACAGGTCCAACACCTACCGAGGAGGCAACCTTTTCTACAAAATCGCCGTTTCTTATTTTCAAGCGTACCGTCGAAGTAGGGGTTATAGAACCCGTAAGGACAGTAAGTTCTTCAAGTATTACGAATTGTTCCTCTTCGGGAATTTCTCCCATGACATCCTTTACGATCGCTAAAAAATCTTCTTCCGATACTTCGTGTCCCTTGTCTCCAAATTCTTTAATGTGAGTCATTATCTTATCGAATTGATGTTCGTCGGTATTTAATCCTAAATCTCCTAATTTTGCCTTTAGCGCGTGACCTCCGCTGTGTTTTCCAAATTTAATAGATTGTTTAAGAATATCTATAACATCGTCTGATCTGCTTATTCCGATTAATTGTGGAGTTATAGGCTCGTAAGTTCGCGCGTTTTTTATCATCGCGTGAGCATGAATTCCAGCTTCATGAGCAAACGCGTTTTGTCCTATTAATGGTTGAAGACGCCCTATTTTAACCTTTCCCCCGCAATAACTCTCAATAAGTTTTGCGGTAGGAAAAATTTTCTTGGTTATAATATTCATTGGAAGTTGGTATAGCGCATAAAGTGACATTGCTGTTTCCTCAAAAGAGGTGTTACCTGCTCGTTCGCCTAATCCCATTATAGTAGTTTGTGCCTCAGAAGCGCCATTTTCGAAACCCGCAATGGTGTTAGCAACAGCTAATCCAAAATCGTTATGACAGTGTACTGCCAATCTAACTTCTTTCGGAATCGCTTTATATACATTATTTATCATATATCCGTACGCTTTTGGTGAGATAGTACCTACAGTGTCGGGAATGTTTATCCTCGTTGCCCCGCTCTCGATTGCCGTTAGATTTGCTCTAATTAAGAAATCTAGATCAGATCGCGTCGCATCTTCAGCGGAAAATAAAATCGTTGAATAATGTTCTTTTGCATAAGAAATTTGTTTCTGAATTTGTTCTAATACTTCCTCTCGACTCATTTGAAGTTTTGATTTAAGATGGATATCAGAAGTTGCTATAAAAACGTGTATGCTATCCATATCCGCTTCAATGACTTTATCGATATCAAGTTTTGCCATTCTAGCTAATCCCATTACTTCAGAATTTAATCCTAATTTGGCTATATCTCTACACGCTTCAAAATCGCCTCTTGAAGTAACGGGAAATCCCGCTTCAATTACATCAATTTTCATCTCATTTAGTGCTTGCGCAATTGATAGTTTCTCTTTGTGGGTAAAACTTATGCCTGGTGTCTGTTCTCCATCACGAAGCGTCGTATCGAAAAAATAAGCTTTATCAGGTAGACTAAGAGTATCTCTTATTTCCTCCATTATTTGCGAAACACTTACGTTGTTGTTTTTTTCCATTTTTTCTTACCTATATTTAATTTATTAGTTTTTATATACAAAACCCCCAAAGGAAGAGAAAGCTCCTTTTCCATAGAATGAAAGAGAGGGGTTTTTACAGTAATAATAAGAGTAGATTTAATAATAACAACAAAAAGGGATAATCTTTCAAAAATGAATTCTTAGATTCAGTTTTAGTCGTTTTTTGAAACAGCATTACTTATTAATCCCTTTTTAATTATGTATTAGAAGTGAAAGTAAAAGACACTTATAAAATTTACCATAAGATTTAGGTAATAGTATTGATTTAACGCGAAACTTTATATTTTCTAACACCAATAATGAAATCAGTTAATAGACGATAATTTTAACCAATAAACTAGGAAGGTCTTTTAGTAATTATGAAAGAAAAAATGAATGTAATATTCATTATAACGGATGCTCAAAGGGCGGATCATTTAGGTTGTGCAGGAAATCCTCACGTACAAACTCCTAACATCGACAATCTATCAAAAGAAGGTGTGCGTTTTTCTAACTATTATTGCGCTAACCCTATCTGTATGCCGAACAGAGCAACCTTACTTACGGGATTATATCCAAACGTTCACGGTGTGAGAAGTAACGGCATGAATTTAAACGAAAACATTCCTACTATTACAAAAGTGTTGCGTGAAAGGGGGTGGCACACTGCAGCTGTTGGGAAAATACACCATCAGTTTTGGTTAGGACCCTTCAGACATAGAACAAAATCGTCCGAAAGTTTAATCAGTTGGGCGGTAGATAAGGGTAAAAACGATCCCGTAGGTAAAAATTTCCCCCTTCCCTATTACGGCTACAATGAAGTCGAACTCATATCCGGAAATGGCACGGTGTGCGCGGGGCATTATACTGAATGGTTGGAAGAACGAGCACCTAATATAGCTGATGACATGAAAAAAAGAGTTCAAAACTACGATAACCTGTTTAGTTTATTTTGTGACGAAATACCAGGAGATCTATACAATACTACTTATGTGAAAGAAAGAACTATATCCTTCCTTGAGAGATATTCACAAGGAAAATATGGAGAAAAACCCTTTTATTTACATTGTTCTTTTCCTGACCCACATTATCCTCTTTACCCTCCAAAAAGGTTTCAAGATATGTATAAGTCAGATGATATAGAACTCCCTTCAAACTTTCAAGACATAAAGAATTTATATAACCACCATTATTTAGGTAAACATTTAAAGAATCCTCCATTTAAACGAGCTTTTATAAGAGAATCTACAGAAGAAGAAGTCCGAAAGCTCACAGCTTTAACGTATGCTGCTATAAGCTATGTTGATTATTGTGTTGGTGAAATATTAGCATATATAGAGAAGTTAGGATATTCAGAAAACACAATGGTCATTTTCACTAGCGATCATGGAGATTTGATGGGTGACCACGGCCTTCTTTTTAAAGGGCCTTGTCCTTTTAACGGTGTGTTAAATATTCCCTTAATTTGGAAGGTACCCGGATTAACTAAGCCTAGCGTATCTAACTCATTGGTAAGTACTATCGATCTTCCTAAGACAATCCTTAATCTATTAAACATAAAGGAACGCTATCACCCTCCAGGAATGCAAGGGTACGATATCTCCCAAATTTTAGAAGATTCTAACAAAAAAATAAGGGACTGCGTTTTAATTGAGAACGACGAAGAAATTGGTCCCTTGGAAACACGGTTGCGACACCTAATTACTGAAGATTTCAAATTGACTATCTATGAGGGTTCAGATGATTTTGGAGATATCTACGATCGCAAAAACGATCCTCATGAATTAAATAATTTATGGAATGACGATAATTTTCGAACTAATCGCTTCTATCTTGTTAATAAACTTTTACAAGAGAATTTAAAAGCTCAAACGAAAATTCCAGGAAGGATTGCTGCTACCTAAATGTATTCTTTAAATTTTTTCAATTAATTAATTCTAGAATGTAACTTTAAATCCAAGAAAACATAGTCTTTTTTGCATTTATATATGATAAGTGAATTTAATATGTCTGAAGAGAAAAACAGCAAAATAGAAGAACAAATAAACCAAAATAAATATTTAGTAGGTCCAGGGTTAGGTCTCATTATAATCGGTTTATCTTATTTAGTGTGGTGGCTTATGCCTTTTGCTTTTGATGCTTTTTTTGTTGATATGCGATGGGCTCATAATTGGGTATATGCTATAGTGATTCTAAATGTTGGTATAGCGTGGTATTATAAAAGTCCCTTATCTCGGATTATTGCAGTATTTCAGGCTTTTATGTTACCAGTGACCGCTAGTGGTTCATTTGATACCATTATCTTAACTTATGTTTCTACTTTTATTGCATTCCTCTGGGTATTGACACTGTTAATTGAAAAAATAAGAGGAATTGAGTTCCTAAAGGAAAGGTGCTCGCTTAAAACTAGGAATTGGATCAATTTGCACACTATGGTGTTTACTTGGATACTAATTGCTCATATTAGTCTAGTTTTTTTGATTGGAAGGCTTCCTTTAGAGAATCAACTTCTTGGATTTGGTACATATGCGGGATACCTAGCTAACTTACCCCCTGAAAGTCTCGAATTTGCTACATGGGCGTTTGATATAACCTTACTTGCTTGGGCAGCTATTGTTATATACGAACAAATTAAATTGGGTTATAATTATAAAAATAAACCGTGGCCAAAATTTGGTTTTTGGTGGGTATTCGTTTGCATGGGGTCTTCCTTAATAGCTTTGCTAATTCAAGAATTGACAATTGGTTTTTAATATCATATTATATTTTATGTAAATTATAGTGGAATAAATCTAGAGAGTGAAAAATGACAAAGGAAGATATACCATTGGCACACGCAGGTATGGCATCAGAATTAGAACTCCAAAAAAATTACTATGAAAAGGGGAAGGTTTTTATTCTACAGATCGAATCAACATTAAAATGTCCACAACTATGTAATTACTGTTATGCTGGGAGCTTACCAGATAGCCCCGAAGGATTAACATCGAGTAATATTCGAAGTCTGCTAGATTCAGCAGCTAAAATGGGCGTGAAAATGATTGACTGGTTGGGAGGAGATCCACTAGTTAGAAGTGACTGGTACGAACTATGTAATTATGCTTCTGATTTAGGATTGATTAATAATATCTGGACAAGTGGCATACCACTCGCAAATACAGAGGTTGCTAAGAAGGCAGTTAAAGCATCAAAGAATGGATTTATCTCTACTCATCTAGACACTCTTGATGTTGACCTATATAAACTTATGCACGGAGGAGAACTGAGAGAAGGTAATACTGAACATATTAATCTCATCTTAAAAGGGATTAAAAACATATTAAAAGCAGGAAAAGATCCAGGAGCAATCGTAAATTGCATAACTTATACAACGCCCCTTTCTAATGGAGATGCTAAAACCATGATTTCGTATTTTCAAGAGAAATTTGGAATTAAAACATGCCTGACGCTTTTTAATCCCGTAATCCACCGCACTAGCAATCCTTCTTGGGAACCTAATAATGACCAAATAAAAGATGCTTACGAACATAGAGATAGAATTAATTACCCTGATGATCCTTCGTGTGGTCCTATGGATGTGTCAAAATTTTATTGTGGCACGGTTATTTGCATAACTGCTGAAGGCTGGTTGGTTCCTTGCTCTGTTATAAGAACTAAAGAATTTGGTAACATTCACGAGGAAAATTTAGAAAATCTTGTTGAACAAACCAAACAACGTCTTCTAATGTTAGATTTTAGAGACCCAACTAAGCTACCCGGGAATTGTGGTTCTTGTTCAAATAATTCGAATTGTTTTGGATGCCGGAGTAGCGCATATTATTACAATGGGGATATTTTGGCTGCTGATCCAAAGTGTTTCCAATACTCAGCAGAAAAAGTTAAAAAAGCTATCAAAGATTAGCCAAAATCTATAAATTTAACAACAATAATTTAAATACTATTTTTCTATCTTGTAGGTATAATTTAATACTTTGTTAAACTATAATGAATAAAAATGGCAGAACATAAGCGATATGATTTTAGCGTTAACGATGTAAGTGAAGTATATGCTGGTCCTGGTGGAAAGCTCTGGGAACTTCTTATGGGAGAACAAATTCATGTGGGCGGTCCAGAACAAACCGATATACTTGCTATAAAAGCGGGACTTGATAGAGCAAGAGATGACTTTTTTTTGTTGGATATATGTTCAGCATTGGGAGGGCCTGCTAGGCATCTAGCTGAAGTATACGGAATTAATGTTGTAGGGCTTGACATTACTCCTGAGATGGTGTCTGAAGCAAAAAAGAGAACGATAGGCAAACCCTATGAGAGTAAGATCGAATACAGAATAGGATCTGGGCTTGATATCCCCGCACATAGTAATTCGTTTGATTGTGTGTGGGGCCAGGATGCGTGGTGTTATATCCGGGACAAAGCACGACTAATTGAGGAAATCTGGCGCGTTTTAAAACCAAGAGGAATATTGGCATTCACAGATTGGATATGGGGGCCTGTTAGAGCACCTGAAGAAGAATCCGATTTTTTAATGGAATTCATGGTCTTTCCCGATCTTCAAACTTTAGATGGATACTCTAAAGTAATGGAAAATTTAGGGTATAAAATCGTAGAAACACAAGATCTACAAGAAGATTTTGCTAAACATATGGATAAATATGCTGAAACTCTTCAAAAAGCAAAGTCAGATATAGAAGCGGGTTTTGGTCCTGAATTATATCTTGCCGCTGAAGAGGGTGTTCTTGCTTGGCAAAAAGCAGCTCACGAGAAAAAAGTAGGAAGAGGCCTCTGGATAGCTAAAAAACCGTAATTCTTTTTTTATTATGATAAAAAAAACTGTTCTCATCTTTACAAAAATACCAACACCGGGATTAGTTAAAACTAGGCTTTCGAAAACTACTTTATTATCAGAGATCGAAGTTAGTTTATTAGCAGAAGAAATGTTAAAAGATACGATTATAATTGCTTCTCATAGTGAAGCCAGTTCAATCGAAATTGGTTATTTCCCTAAAGATAATTTTCAAAAGTTACAGAAAATTGTGGAAAGCGTTCAAGAAGCTAATGATCTTAATGTACCTATTACATATTATATACAGAAAGGCTCGTCCTTTGATGAAAGATTTGGATCAGTGGTACAAGCATCGATCGAATGCGGTAATGATCTTGTAGTTGTAATTGGTGCCGATTTACCGTATATGCCCCCAGCATTGATAAATTCCGCGTTTAACCACTTAATATCAGAAGATAGTACCAAAAATATTGTGATCGGACCTGCGGGTGAAGGTGGCATTTATCTAGTTGGAATTTCCCGAAATTTCGATCCAAATTGGTTCAGAGAATATAATCTTTTTACGAGTGGAATCGAAATTATTCGATATTCAAAACTTTGTAAACAAGAAGGTTTAGAATTTCATATGTTAACTCCCTTAATCGATATAGACATTGAAGATGATTTAGTTTCACTTATCGGCTTTATTGAAGGATTAAAAATAGCAGAAAAGAATGAAAATTTTCATTATCCTTACTATACAGCGAGATATTTAGAATCTCTCGGTATTTTTATTAGAGAAATAGAAGGGAAAACAAGAAACCGTAGAATAGGAAAATAAACCCTAAGTGATACGATTGTTAGTTAGTGTAATAATTATTACTTTAAATGAAGTCGAAAATCTAGAAAAAACTTTAAATTCAACAAAAAATGCTGCTTTAATGAGTTCGGGGAAAAAAATACCTATTGAAGTAATTGTAAGTGATGGGGGTTCAACAGATGGCACAATAAAACTCGCTGAAGCGTTTGCTGATAAAGTAATTCATTCCCAAAAGGGACGATATATGCAATTGAATATTGGGGCAAAAACTTCTAAGGGTGAGATCCTATTATTTTTACATGCCGATACAATTTTACTCCGAGGAGCAATTTTAAGAATCCTTAATAAATTTCAGGATCCCAGAGTTTTAGGTGGAGCGTTCAAAAAGCAGTGGAGCTGGAGTCCTAAAGTTACCTTATCGAAGTTTCTCAATTTCTCTGCAAAATTTTGGGAAGGATTCGGAAATTGGTTAACGCAATTGATTAAAGAATTTCCGGGAGATAATGCTTTTTTTATCAAACGAGAAGTATTTAATGAATTAAATGGATTTTCTCCTATGTGGATTTGCGAAGATTTTGACATTAGTAGGAGATTGTTAAAGTTTTCAAAAAAAACAGAAAAAAATGTTTTTAACAAATTAAGATATAGGAAGAAAATAGCGTATATTCGCTCGCCAATAAAAACATCAACTAGACGCTTCGAAATGTATGGATTTTTCCGAACGGTGTATTTTTGGTTCAAGATCTACTGGCTTTGGCGAGCAGGTTTTACTCAAGATCAACTTCGAAAACTAGTCCCAAAGTATAAAATTACACCTCAATTCAATAAACGATCTTTTCTAAGATTTTAATAACTATTTATCATCGAATAACTGATATCCAAACGAAAGGTTTCCGTTTGATTAGTGTAAAAATTATAAATATTACCTAATCAAATAATATTTAATAGATAGAACTAATTGTGTGTATTAATATTGGCATTAGAAATTTATCAAATTGTCATCTTAATTTCTATAGGTGCGCTTGTAGGGATAAGTATCAGTTTTATCGGTCAAACAGGTTTAGGAATTGTGCTTCCTATTATTCTGTTATTCACTGGAGATGTATTTCTAGCTATTGCCATAAATTTGCTGAATGACTTAATTACATCAACCACGGTTTCAATAGGATATCTTAGAAAAAGAGAGTTCAAAATAAGATCTGATATCTTTATAATTATCATTATTGGAATAGTTACCACTTTTTTCGGCGTATACATTTTAATGACAACCCCTTTAGGTTCAATTTATGGGTGGTTTATCCCAATTTTCATTATGTGCTTGGGGATTGTATTTTTAAAGCGAGGATTTCCCACTTACGAATCAGTTAAAACAATGGCTCAAAATATTGCCCGTAAAACCGTAAAGAAAGGAAGGAATGAGGAGGAACGAGCTGAAATAAATAAAAAATTCACTGAACAGCTTGTCTCTGGATCAGATTCAATTAAAGGATTCATATCACGGGGTTCGCGAATGTATTATATTTTAGCAATTGGGTTTGGTCTTTTTATTGGCATTAATTCTGGATTATTTGGAGCAAGTTCTGGACTAGTTTTTGTGTTAGCACTTGTAATAATTTATGGATATCCTCTTAAAAAAGGAGTGGGCACAGCTCTAATTCTGAGCATAATAATTAGTTTATGTACTTTCTCTTTTTATCAAATATTTGGCTTAACAATTGAAGGACATCTTTTTTTTAATTTCGAACTCTCGTTTTATCTAGCAATCGGTTCGATTATATCAGGTAGTATAGCCTCTACATATGTTCAAAAATTATCTGCTAAAACAATGGGGCGTGCTGTTGGGCTCGTTATTTTCGTCTTAGGTGGGCTCTCACTGACTTTTTACTTTATAACTTAAATCTTTACAAGTATGAATTGGAGATAAACTTCCCCTATATAGGTTTCTGTAATTCTTTTAGCCTTATTTTTATCTGCTGAGCTCCATTTTCCAAGATGTTCTCTGCTATGAAAGCAGATTCATCTTTTGCTTTTTCTTTTAAGATTTTCAATTTTAATTTTAATGCTTCGGTTAACATTTCTATATTTTGCTCATCAGTTCCTTTTATTATTATATCAAGAATATGTAGCGCAAGCTGTAATTTACCTTCAAAATACAACTTATTTGCGTGTTCTAAATATTCTTTTTCACTATTCAATTTTAGAAATTCTCTGGCAATATCAACCGTCTTGGATGGAAAAAGATCCGTGGGATTTCCACTATCATACCACCCATGGTAAAGCCTATAAACCGCATGTATAGCGAAACGATAACTTCCATATGTTTCCCTTAACATCTTATGCTTCTCAAATTTTTCAGGATAAATTTCTAGCATTTCGTGGAAAATTTGTTCAAACCATTTTCCCTCGTTTAATCTTTTCACCACTTCGTCGTGAACAAAATGCATGACTTCGGCTGTAATTGATAATGCATCTCTCACATCTTCGCTGCCTTTGATAAGTCTTCCATGCCCCGGTGCTAAGTATTCTGCATTTTTTTCTCTCATTTTTTCCATTGCTATAGCCCAATCTTTCGGATATCTTTGAACTTTAAAGGGATTCCCAACATTTGGGAATGAAGAAACCATTAAATCCCCAGCACAAATAGTTTTCCTTTCTGGTACCCACAACCAAATTGAATCGTCTGTTTCACCAATGTCATGGTAAATTTCGAAGCTAACATCGCCTAATTTAAATGAATATGAAGATTCATTATTTTTAAGTATAATCGTAGGGTTTAAGATTTCACGAGCGGATACAACGGAGCCCTTTCCTCCTTTAGTTACGGAGGAAAACTGTTGCTTATTTATCCAATCGTGATACTCTTCTAAGATTCCGTATTTCTCAAATCTTTTAACGCAATTTTCATGAGCAATTACTTCTGGCTTCTCCCATCCATTTTGTTTAATTTCTTCTAAAAAAGGTCCATAGCCAAAAGCGTGATCGAAATGCCCGTGTGAAAATATTATGTATTTAACGGG